>NZ_JBFTQI010000394.1:0-5453 GCF_056398925.1 Pedobacter sp. 01T416_2 | reverse complement strand
GAGCAATATTAGCTGGGCCCAGACCAATGCGGTAAAAACGATCGACATGACAGCCAGCCCGATTGTAAAACCCTATATCGTCCGCTTTGTAATCAGGGCGGCAGGAGGCAATTTTTCAAGTTGTGCTGAAATCAATTTTAGTTCTGCAGAAACTGGGCCATTCGTTCAGCCTTTAGATTGCGATAATCCAATAGCAGAAGATTTTACGGCCTACTCTGATATTAAACTGGCCATTTCCAGCGCCAGCGTAAGCCCTGCGGCAAACGGCGGCGAAGATATCACGCGTACATACGATAACAACACGGCTACCTTATACCATTCTAACTATGCGGGTGGGGGATTCCCGATCAGTTTAACTTATAATTTTACCACTAGCCCAACCATCGACTATATTAGTTATGTGCCGAGGCAGGATGGTGGCTCAAACGGTATTTTTGGTACAGGCGAAATTTGGTATAAAACCACAACACAAACCACTTTAACCAAATTAATGAATTTTGATACGGGTTTTAGTTCAGCTGCGTATCAGATCAGTTTCCCTGCAGCCTTAACCAACGTTACCCAGGTTGTAGTTAAAGTGCTTACGGGTAAAAATAACTATGCCAGTTGTGCCGAAATGCAGTTCTATCAGAAAAACAGCGCCGGCAATTTATACACTAATATTTTTGCGGATGATCTGCATACCACATTAAAAGCTGGAATAACGCAAACCGATATCGATGCCATTGCTTCTCCATTTTTTAAATCTCTGGCCCAGTGTATTTTCAACAATAGTTATAACAGGAAATACCGCGTACAGACCTATGATTATTATCCAAATCCGGGCACGGTAGAGGGMATATTAAAAACAAACGGTTTAAACAGGGTTGAAAACCCGACAGGGATTGCCTTTAAGGCGAATACCAAAGCGATTGTTTTTGTTGGCGATACCTATGGTGTAAACCCACAGTTAATTGTTAAAGATTTTGGACTGGATTATAGCGCCACTACCGATAGCTATCCCTTGAAAAAAGGGGTAAACATTATCAATGTGCTACATGATGGACTGGCCTATATCGGTTATTTTAGCGATAATGCAGGTCTACAGCCTATACAGATTAACATTGCCACAGGCCAGGTGAACGGATATTACAATCCTTTAACGGACACAAATGATGAGTGGACGAAAATGTTGCTTAACGGTGTGTATTCGAAATTGGATATGAAAGGAATCTATACCAATCTAAATCTCAACAAAAATATACTGATCAGTAATTCGGCAGCCAGTGGAAAAGAACTGGTTGCAGCCTATGATACCATTGTGCATGCAGAATATATTTTAAATGGTCTAACCAAATATAACAGGGTGCCTAAAAACCACATGTTTTTAAGGTCTATAACTGGTGATGGAAATCCGAATGCAAGTGGTGAGGGTGTAAATTATCCCATAGGTGTTGGTGGCAGTGGGTCTAATCTTGCTAGTGCTACCGGAGTTTTTAAAGATCCCTGGGGAGTTGCCCATGAGTATGGCCATAACAATCAGGTGAGGCCAGGAGCCAAATGGATAGGCATGACGGAAGTAACAAACAATGTTAATTCGGCATGGATACAATATCTTTTTAGTACCAATTATGCAAATACGACAAGACTTGAAAAAGGTAATGATGCACCTAAAGCGGGAGCTGCCAGTTTATATGGTGGACGGTACGGCTCGTTGTTTGATAATTGTTTGATACAGAAAAAACATATGGAGGCACAAGGCGATGTGTTTGTGCGATTGGTGCCTTTGTGGCAATTGGAAGTATATTACCAGCTTGCTGGTGCAGGTAAAAACCTGCCTACTATGCAACAGCGATTAACTGGCACAGCAGCCACGGTTGGACAGCCGGATGTAGCTTTCTGGTATGGCGATGTGCTGGAGAAAATGCGTACAACCAGTCAGACGGGACTAAACGAAGGCCAGTTATTACTCAACTTTGTAAGTGCTGCCTGCGATGCTGTTCACGAAGATTTGACCGATTTCTTTGTGAAAAGTGGCTACCTATTGCCAATTGATATGGATATAGACGATTATGCTATAAAGCGTTTAACCATTACACAAGCACAGATAGATGCACTAATTGCTAGTGTACAGGCTAAAGGATATCCAAAACCAGTATCTCCGGTATTAAATTATATATCGGCAAATACGATAAACACCTTTAAAAACCGTACACCATTGGCAACAACTGCAACTGCAACGGTTGGTGTAACGGTTAATACCAACACATTAAAGATTGATAATTCGAAATGGGGCAGTGCAGTAGCTTTTGAGACCTATAACCAAAAGGTACTTACCGATGTGGCTATTTATGGGGCTGGAGAAGCAACCACAGCAAACGCAAACACAACGGTTCAATATGGTGCTGGTTCTACAAGTGTTTATGCTATCGGATATGATGGTTCAAGAAAACTGGTTTATCCGGCTGTAGATGTTGCTAACTTATTGCCAACGGTATCGATTACTTCGCCTGTTAGCAATGCAGTAGTTACAGTTGGTAGCGATGTTGCTATTAATGCCAATGCTGCCGATACCGATGGAACAATCAGCAAAGTAGAATTTTATCAGGGCAGCACACTTTTAGGTCAGTCAACCACTGCACCTTATAGCTTCACCTGGACTAACCCAGCTGTAGGAAATTACAACCTTACCGCTAAAGCAACCGATAATAACGGAGGAACAAAGGTATCAGACACGGTGAAAGTAATCATCAATACCCTGCCAACGGTGGCCATCAGTTCACCGGCAAACCATGCGGTGTTTACAGCAGGTACAAACGTTGTTATTGATGCCAATGCGGCTGATACAGATGGAACAATCACCAAAGTAGAATTCTATCAGGGATCGACTTTATTAGGAGAATCTACAGCTGCGCCTTTCGGTTTTACCTGGACTAATCCAGCTATAGGAAATTACAACCTTAGCGCCAAGGCAACTGATAATAACGGAGGAACAAAGGTATCAGATACGGTTAGTGTAATCATCAATACCTTGCCAACCGTGGCCATCAGTTCACCAGCAAACCATACTGTGTTAACGGCTGGTACCAATGTTACTATTGATGCCAATGCCACTGATACCGATGGAACAATCAGCAAGGTGGAGTTCTACCAGGGTTCAACCCTGGTAGGTGAATCTACAGCTGCGCCATATAGCTTTAACTGGAATAATCCTACAGCAGGAAATTACAGCCTTACCGCTAAAGCAACTGATAATAATGGAGGAACAACAATATCAGACACCGTTGAGGTTACCATCAATACCTTGCCAACGGTAGCCATCAGTTCACCAACAGGCAATGCTGTATATACAGCGGGTGCTAATGTTGTCCTAAAGGCCAATGCTGGTGATACTGATGGAACAATTAGCAAAGTAGAGTTTTATGAAGGCAGTACTTTGTTAGGGCAATCTACCGCTGCACCATATATCTTTATCTGGAATAATCCTGGTCCAAGATTTTATAAGATCACTGCGAAGGCCACCGACAATAATGGTGGAACAGCTGTTGCAGATACGGTTAGGATTAAGATAAATGCCATACCAACGATAGCCATCGTTTCGCCGGCAAACAATGCTGTATTCACAGGGGGAACGAACGTTACCATTAAAGCCGATGCGGCTGATACAGACGGAACAATCAGCAAAGTAGAGTTTTATCAGGGCAGTACATTGCTTGGTCAGTCAAGCACTGCACCTTACAATTTTACCTGGAATAATCCTGCTGCAGGAACTTATGCCCTTACAGCCAAGGCAATGGATAACAACGGCGGAGCAACAGCTTCTAATGTGGTTAACATTACGGTGAACACCTTGCCAACAGTGGCCATCACCTCACCTGCAAACAATGCTGTATTCCAATTGGGAACGAACGTTACCATTAATGCCGATGCTGCCGACGCCGATGGAACAATTGCCAAAGTAGAATTTTATCAGGGCAGCACATTGTTGGGTCAGTCAACCACTGCACCATATAGCTTCACCTGGAATAATCCTACAACAGGTAATTACAGTCTTACCGCTAAAGCAACCGATAACAACGGAGGAACAACAGTTTCTGGAGCGGTTTACATTGCAGTTAATACTTTGCCTACGGTGGCCATCACCTCACCAGCAAACAATGCCGTATTTACCACAGGATCGGATCTGGCCATTAGTGCCAACGCCGCCGATGCCGATGGAACAGTAGCCAAAGTGGAGTTTTACCAGGGCAGCACCCTGTTGGGTAAGTCTATAACTGCGCCTTACAGTTTTACCTGGGCCAGCCCTAGTGCAGGAACCTATGCGCTTACAGCCAAGGCAACCGATAATAATGGGGGAACAACTATATCTGCTATTGTAAATGTTAATGTGAGTGCTGCGCCGACAGTGGCTATTGCCGCTCCGGTAAACAATGCTGTATTTACGTCAAATTCGAATATTACCCTTAATGTCAATACTACCGGAACAATTGTTAAAGTAGAGTTTTATCAAGGATCAACTTTGTTGGGCCAATCTACAACGGCACCCTATAACATGGTGTGGAATAATGTTCCTTCTGGAACGTATACGCTTACTGCAAAAGCAACCGATAATTTAGGCAGGGTGGCAACATCTTTAGCTGTTACGGTGAAGGTAAACGCCCCACAGGCTTTAACTGTTAATCCGGTGGCCGATGCATTTGTACGGGATGGTGTTTTTGCGAACGCCAATAACGGAAGCTCAAAAAGCCTGGATGTGAGCAGCGATAACTGGTCTGCGTTCAGAGAATCTTACCTGCGTTTCGATTATAGTACATTTTCGGGTTCAGCAGTAAACAGTGCAAAGATCAGGCTATATGCTTCCCGTATCGATGTTAATCCATCGAGGATTGTATCGGTATATGGCCTGGCCAATACCACCTGGGGAGAAGGCACCATTACCTGGAACAACAAACCAGCAGAAAGTGGTACATTGCTTGGTAGCTATACTGTTAAAAATACGGCTCGTGCCTGGTACGAACTGGATGTAACCGCCTATATCAATAGCCAGCTTGCTTTAGGGAAAAAAATCATTTCTATCAAGCTGATCAATCAGGGAGTAAAAGGATCTGGTAACCTGGTCAGTTTTAATTCGCGCGAGGCAACCAGCAATAAGCCAGAACTGTTATTGAACCAGGAAGCCGGTGCAGTGAATTTTGAAGAGTTTCCATTAAACACCAATATTGGAAACGCCCTCGAATCATTGCTTGCACTAAAAGTTACTGCATGGCCAAATCCAAGTACAACTGGGTTTAAAGTGCAGGTAGAAAGCCCTAGCAGCGATGCATTACAGTATAGGGTTTATAATATAGCCCAGCAACTGGTTAAAGAAGCTAAAACAGCGGTTAACGAACAGTTAACTTTCGGGTCTGAACTCCCTGCCGGTGTATACATGGTAGAGGTACGACAAGGCACATGGTAGAGGTACGACAAGGCAC
>NZ_JBFTQI010000393.1:0-5459 GCF_056398925.1 Pedobacter sp. 01T416_2 | reverse complement strand
GCTTTGTATTCTAAAGTTTTTAAATCAAGCGCCAGGATTTCGGTTTTACCATCGGCAGATTTGGTTTTTTTATAGAAACCCTGTTTGGTTTTATCGCCAAGCCATTTGTTCTCTTCCATTTTTTGCACGTATGCTGGAAGTTTAAACAAATCGTGTGCTTTATCATCCGGACAGTTATCATAAAGTCCTTTTGCTACTTTGATCATGGTATCTAAACCCACCACATCCGAAGTACGGAAAGTAGCCGATTTTGGTCTACCCAAGGCTGGTCCGGTAAATTTATCAACCTCTTCTACTGTCAAATCCAGTTTTTCAACTAAATGCAAAAGTGCCATGATGGAATAGACACCTACACGATTGGCAATAAAAGCTGGAGTATCTTTACATAAAACAGTTGTTTTCCCTAAAAACTTATCGCCATAATGCATCAGAAAATCAACAATTTCAGGTTGCGTGTGTGGTGTAGGGATAACCTCTAACAATTTTAAATAGCGGGGCGGATTAAAAAAGTGTGTACCGCAGAAATGCGATTTAAAATCATCACTCCTTCCTTCAGCCATTAAGTGGATTGGAATACCAGAAGTATTCGAAGTAATCAATGTGCCCGGTTTACGGAACTGCTCTACCTGCTCGAAAACTTTTTTCTTGATATCAAGATTTTCGACCACGACTTCAATTACCCAATCGTAACCGGCAATTTTCGGCATATCATCGTCGAAATTTCCAGTTTTGATCTTATTTAATGCTTTTTTGCTATAAACTGGCGATGGATTGGTTTTTACGGCCGTTTGCAAAGCTGTATTAACAATCCGGTTTTTTACAGCTGGATTATCCAATGTTAATCCTTTTGCCTGCTCTTCGGGACTTAGCTCTTTGGGGGCTATATCTAACAACAAAACCTCTACACCAATGTTGGCGAAGTGGCATGCAATACGCGACCCCATAATACCCGAACCTAAAACTGCAACTTTATTAATGCTTCGTTTCATTATCTATTTGCTTTTCATTAGTCTGATAGAATCATTTATGTAGCAACCTACCAAACAGATTTGATTGTTATATTTGTTAATCAACAGTATAGGCTACCGTGATATCATTTAGTTTTATCAATAGGTTAATAAAAGTCTCTTTCTCCTTTTTAGAGAAATGCTCATCGAGATATTCATTAAATTTTCGAACAACACCTTTAGCCAATTGTTTTTTCTCTTTACCGAAATCAGTTAGAAAAACCTTTACCGATCGTTTATCACCTGCGGATGTTTCACGGTAAATAAGGTTGGCCTCTTCCATATTATTTAACATACGGGATAAACTGGTTGCTTTAACCCCAAGTAAGCCTGCTAAATTTGAAACCGCAGTTCCCTCGGCATCATCTATATTAATAAGCATATAACCAATGGCCTGGGTAATCCCAAAACCAGATGCCATTTGATTGTACTTATTAAACATATTTTGCCAGGCAAACTTAATGTGGTAATCTATGGTTTGTTGTTGTTTCATTTTGCTAATTTATTATGCTTGCATAACAAAGCTAATGAATGTATTTTGTTAATGCAACAGAAAAATTCAAAATATTTGTCAAATTTTTCTTATCATAGTCAAACACAAAATGAAAACACTTAATATGTTAAAAGCTAGAGGAATTCTCTTATTTAGCCTATTTATTTTATCGGCTACAATTTGTAAAAGTCAGGTATCTTATTTCGGAGCTGCTCTTTTAAACAGTCAAAAATTAGAGATATTTAAAAAAACAACAACCTTGTTTACTTTACAGTATGCGGATTATGCTGAATTAGAAAAATTTGATCGGGCCATTAAAAAAAACTGGACGATTACACCTTATAAAATTATTAAACCCGAAGAACTTGCCCGTTACGATACGCTTTCAAACTATTCGTTCTTCTATTTCGATGGTTATGCCAATAAGCTGGATAGCACCAAAAATGTAAACGTAGTTTACGCATTAAAGCTGGTTAGTCCATCCAAAAAACCTAAAACAAAGGAAGAAAGTGTATTTGCGACGGTTACACTTTTTGCTGATCGGAGTACCAATCTTCAAATAGAAATTCAGGACATTACTACTGGCTCGAAAAGGGCGATAAGAAATAACCTTATATCAACCCTTTACAACAAGTCGAATTTTCTCAATTGGTCGCCAGGATTTTTAACAGGGTATTTAAAACAGATTAATGATGGATTGCTCGCAAACAAGGATTGTAATTTAGATTACCAGTTTTACAATAAAGTACGTTTACCAGAATTAACAAAAGAAACGCTGTATGTGCCTGAGTATATTAAGCAGGTATTCTCATCCAAATTGACTCTTTTGCCTCAATCGGGGGTAGTTTTAGAACCTTATAATTATAAACTCAAATTTGTATCGTACAAGGAATTGGATAGTTTAATTTTGAATACTGAAACGAATATTAAGTATGTAGTTTACACTCAACGTTCTAATGATAAAATAATCAGTGTTTATGATAGCAAAGACGATAAAATCATTTACCAGCGTTTTTATCCGCAATCACCAAATTTTGAAATGAATGATTTAAGCGAAATCAAAAAAGTAATTGTTTCGCTTAAATAAAATGAAAATGCAATTAAACAATAGTGCCGTCACCCTGAATTCATTTCAGGGTCTATTGGCTAGAAAGATGCTGAAATAAATTCAGCATGACGATCGAGTAGAAATCTAGTACAAATAAAAATCTATTTAAAACAAAAAGCTCTGGTTTGCACTAATCTGGTCTTAGTGTCTCATGAAGACATTAAAAAATGCTAACATAACATTACAGAACTATCTTATGTCGTAGCGAGACGCGACGACTAGCATTAGGTGGTTTTAGCATATAAAAAAAAGCGCCCCAATAAATTCGGGGCGCTTTAATATGTGTGTTAAAACAGACTAGTAAAGGGTAAACTCTACACGACGGTTTTGTTGACGACCAGCCGCTGTTTTGTTGGTAGCAATTGGTTGACCCATACCATAACCTGTAGCCTCAATACGTGATGCATTTGCACCTTGAGAAACTAAATAAGCTTTTACAGATTCTGCTCTATCTTTTGATAAACGCAAGTTTAATTCTTTTGAACCTGTATTATCTGTGTGGCCAGCTAATTTTAAGCTAAAGTTTTTCTGGATTAATAATGCAGCAACTCTGTTTAAAGAAGCATAAGATTTAGAACGGATGGTTGCTTTACCTAAATCGAACTCTAAGTTTTTAATCGCTTCGTTAACAACTTTACGATCTTCTTCGGTTACGATTACTTTCTCTACAACTTTTTCTGGAGTTTTTAACGGACAACCAGAACCATCAACAACAGTACCAGCTGGTGTATCTGGGCATTTGTCTAATTTATCTGCAACACCATCGCCATCTGTATCTTTCAAGATGTCGTTCATTTCTGAACGTAGTTTTGCATTTTCAGCTTTTTGAGCGTTTAAATCAGCTTTTAAACCTTCTGCAGTTTGTTTTGCTTTTAAAGCTTCATCGTACGTTAAAGCTACCGGATTGTGGAAAGCCAATTGTTTTCCGCTACCTAAAGCAAACTCTAAACCAGCGTAAGCGTAGTTATATTTATCGTTTCCATTTTTATAATAACCGTCTAAGTTATCACCATCAACAAAGTTGATAGTCCAGCCTAAATCTAAATTAACCGCGTCAGAAATTTTAAATTTAGCCCCTAAGCCTACAGGAATAATCAACTCATTGATGTTATCCCCACCATTAAGTGTCGAAGTTCCAGCTGCTGTAGTAATGGTCGGTTTGTAGGCCGCGATACCAGCACCGGCAGAAGCGTAAAGCTGTAATGTATTCTCTTTTTTAAACATATCAATATTGAACATGTTTACTACAGCATTTAAACTTCCTGAATAAGATAACTCTGTATCGAATGCTCTTACTGGAGAGTTGTTTACCAAACCACTTTCGTAAGGCTCGGTATTATCTCCCTTTAATTTACCACGAACTCCATCTAAACGAAGAGAGAAATAAGGTGTAAATTGTTTTTTAATGTAAAGGCCATAACCTAAACTTGATTTGTTATTACTGAAATCATTTTTCCCACCTAATGGTGACAATGGAGTAAGTACACCAGCGTTTACACCGATAGACCATGTTCTGAACGTTGTTGCGGAAGTTGCAKGGCTTTCTTGAGCTGAAGCAACCGACCCGATGAGTAAACCAGCGAGTGCAACTGGGAGTGTTTTAAATAGTTGTAGTTTCATAAATTTTCTTTTAACGTTGAATAAGCGTTGGCACACGTATTGCAATAGCCATACCAAAAATACAAGCATGTAAAAATACTTATCAACTTTTCAACACTAATCGCCAATGCAACACACAGGCAAACTAAAAAATAAGTTATAAATAGTAAACGCCTGGCTTTTAATCCGCCTCACCTTATTAATCTTCCAAAATCAAAATCTTTAGTTTCGGACTTTAGTACCCCTATTTCCTGTTGACATTTTACGGGCGGAGGTAATTGTCGGTACCCTTCTTGTTAAAATAGATCAATGCCAATTTATCAGACAGGGTAAGTCGCTCCTGCAAATTATGGGTAAATATTTTTCACTCCTTTTTTTGATCATCTATTGCCTCATGCCGTAGCACATCCGCCAAAATTGTATACTATTTGATATCGCCGGCAAATTTCCATTGGGTACTGAAATTTTCGGGTAATTGCTGGTTGGTTAACAAGGCCCTTACCATTTCTACAGGCATATTATTTTCGCGGAGTATGCGATTATGAAACTGAATATTGGTCATTTTACCACTTTGTACCAGCTCTTTGTGCAATGCCCTGAACTGTAATCCACCTAACATGTACCCAATTTGGTATAATGGCCCATAACCTCCGGTAAACGATCTACGTACCTCTGCTTCTGCGTTAGCACGTTCAAAACCAACACGATCTACCAAAAAATCGATACACTGCTGAGGTGTCCATTTGCCTAAATGGTAGTTCATTGAAAAAATGATACGCGCACAACGGTGCATGCGCCAAAAAAGCATTCCAATTTTATCTTCAGGAGATTTTGCAAAATTCTGGTCCCACAGCAACATCTCCCAATACAGCGACCAGCCTTCCGTCCAGAAAGGTGTACCAAATACTTTGCGATAAGGCTTGTAGCGGCTTTGCATAAAATACTGAAGGTTGTGCCCGGGAATAAGCTCATGAAAAACTACAGCTCTGGAAAAATGCCTGTTATTGCCACGTAAGGTCATCATTTTGGCATCCTCGGTCATGTCTTCTGTTGGATAAGCAATTAATACGGATTCGCCACCTAGAAAAAACGGCGCAAATAATTGCTCCTTCGGACTTAGCATGCGCATGCGCCAGCCTTCTTTAGCCAGGGCTGGAATGGCGATGAGTTTATTTTTCTCTACAAAGTCTATGGCTTCATTAGCCAGTTCATAAACCAGTTCAGGCTGTTTCCCCAATTCAGGATAATCTGT
>NZ_JBFTQI010000392.1:0-6285 GCF_056398925.1 Pedobacter sp. 01T416_2 | reverse complement strand
GAAATAAATTCAGGGTGACGACCGACTTAACAGAAAACTTGATTAAAACGTTACAAAGTGAGATTTAATAATCGAACTCAGGTTTATAATACCTGTAATTGTATCACTTCGTTTATTTTAGTCTTGAACGAGATCTTATCCCCTTGCAAGCGCTCCGATTTTTTTCCGTTTCTGATCACGAGTACTTTCCTGTTTGGCCATGGGTTGACCAATACACAGGTTTTCCCTTTTTCACTAACGATGTTAACATTGGAAATGGTTTCATTTTTGCGATTAGCAGAAACCAGAAAAGCGCCCCACGTCCTGATATTCTCGAAACTCGCATTCTGGCCTTTTGGTAAACCATTGAATAAACGGATTACATTGCCTGCACTCATGCAAAGCATTTCGTTAAGCGCATTGGCCACGGTACAGCTGTTTTCAATCCCGTGTGGATTATTTAACTGGAAACCGTTGGGATAAGTATGCTGCGCATATTTGTGCAATTCATTTAAAACAACAACAGGATCGTATCCGATCCGGATTGCCGCCATAAAAAAACTACTGCTGGTATTCATATCCTGCCAGCGTTTCATCTCATCAATGGTATTGTTGGCAACAGTTAGCATTTCAGGGTTGCTATCCAGATTAATCGCATTTGAGGGATAAATATGCTGTATACCCAAGCCGTTGTCAGGCCACCAGTCTACTCCCTGCTCTGTATAACGGAATACTTTTTTGCCGTTGCGCAACTGTGTAGGGAAGTCGCTCAGCCGTGCTAAAATATCCTTCCATTTTTCATGCCTGCCTGCGTCTATTTTTAATGAAGTACTTAAATCCATAAGTCCTGATCCTTCATGGATGGCATCGCCATAAATAACATACCTGCCATTTTCAAGTTTCAGGTAATCCTCCCAAAAATCTACAATGGCTAGTGCATATGGATATATTTTTTTACCGTATTTTTCATCATAGGTGCAGCGCCATTGTTGTGCCATGTTAAGCAGTCCATAGGCCGCGTTTGAACGTTGACCAAAAAACAGTCCGCCTTGCTCAATATCTCCATGCTGCAGGTAACCTTTTGAAGGAAAATCTTTGGTAACTTCAATGCCCAGTGGTCCGATACCGACGGGAAACAAAATCCCGCGGGCGTTACTGATATTTTTTGCATACCATTTCCCTCTGGCTATAAAATCAATAAGCGGTGCATCATGCGGCTCGCCCTGCGCCAAACGGTTGGCTGAATACAGTGCATAAAAAGGAGCCTGAAAATTATAATTTAAATGATAATCGCCGTTCCATCTAGGTTTATCTGTGGTGGTGAAACCGAATATCCCTGGCGGGAATGTCAGGTCCCGGCTGCAGGCAGCCATGGTATACAAACCCTGATGATAAGCTTTCATCAATACAGTATCTTCAACGGTGATATTTGATTTTTCCCAATAGCGCTCCCACCATGTATTGTGTTTATCCCATACCGATTTAACCGAGTTTTCATCCAGTTTAGTTATCCTGTTCAGAACATCACCTAAAGGGTGCTGTTTTTTAAATCTGCTTTCAATAGCAAGTGCTACTATTATTTTCTGTCCTGGCTGCAAGAGGATAATACTATCCCTGTGATTGATTGTTTTTAAGGCCACAGACACTTCGGTCTTAATATCAACGCTATCTTTAAATGAGCGTGTAAGCCAATAAACATTGTTGGTTTCGCCTGTTTTCAGTTTTGCTTGAGGGTTTTCAGGAGCATTCAGGCGAACAGATACCTTAGCTGGTTCTTCAGATGTACTTAATTCTATAAAGATCAGATTTTCGGTTGCCGATACCCACGACCGTGCTGTTAAGCTTTGCTTGTCTTTTTTTAACAAACAGGAAGTAACGCCGTTTTTGAGCGACTGTCCTGCTGAAAAGTTATCATCCGTAAAACCTTCGGTTTTAATATCCAGAAAACCAATCACACGTGGCCCTGAAAGTCCATCGCCTTTTGATTTTAAACGCCAGAAATCGTTCTTTGAAAGGTAATACCTTAAACGGCCCTCTTTAAAACCAACGCTCATCGTTACATCACCGTTACCCATTAGCGGTGCATCGATTGAAACATCACTAGGTGTACGGCCAGGTGGTTTTGTCCAAATGTTCTGAGACCACGCGCTCAGGGAGCATATTATTAATAAAAAAACAGGGCTTAATACCTTCATTATTCAATTTATTTACCCAAAGCTACTGTTATTTGGTCATTGCTTTTCATCATCATTCCAGACTGGACACCCTGCATTCACTAACTTACTATTTGATAATGAGAATTGTTTTGGGGCAAGAGGAAAGTTTGAGGTAAATATGCTTTTCAGTTAAATGACTTACAATCTCTACATTCAGGAGAATTGCAGACATACCGCTTTCATCTAATACCAGTTGTCCTTCTGTTAAGGATTCAAATTCGTCGATCGACAAATCCCTATTGATCCTTATTCCCGAAGACATAACATTTTCTTCTATTTTCTCGTCGGGCTTATATATATATCTTGCTCTTTTCATCATTAGGGGGTTAAGTAAAGGAAGAAGTAGACGTTCCCTGAAGTTCGGTAAGCTTATTTATCAGTTAACAAAATGTAAGCAGGACGTATTCATCCTGCCGCATTTGCCAAAACGGCCACCGGGATGGTTTATTTATTTTTCCTTAAAGTTGCTACAAAGAACCAGTACTGAAGATAAACCAACTCTTAAAACCTCCGGCTTTTATCTCTGACCAGAGCTAACTCATATTGTGGTAAACCCATATACATAGCACCCAGCGCTTCTAAATATATTTTCAACAATTTTCCCATAAGTTATTCATTTGAATTTCAATTTCAATGGTCTTTTCTCCGATGGCTAAACCTCAGAAGAATAACCTGGTGCAACTACCTTTAATTTGATTATTTGTGATGTTTTTTTTGCATTTGCTTATTTTCGTGAATAAATTAGGTTATATTTATATAGACCAAACGCCCTCGGTCAACCAAAAAACAACTAACCAGCATGCAGTATATTTATGAGAACTTCACCTTTCCACCCGATCAATCCTTTACGGTACGTTCGGAAATACTGGAAATAAAAAAATATGCCTCATTAAAATCACATGTTAATTTTGAAATCGCCCTGATTGAAAATTGCTGTGGAAAACGTTTTGTAGGCGACAATATTGAAGACTTTAGTGGAACAGAACTCGTTCTTTTGGGAAGTTATCTGCCACATTGCTGGCAATATTATAGTACCATTAATCCTAATGCTGAACCCAAGGTGATTGTTTTGCATTTTTTCCCTGATTTTCTGGGAAAGGAGCTATTAACCAAGCCCGAGGCAGCCGGTTTGAACGAACTTTTCAAAAATGCGGCAAAAGGCATTTTATTTACCGGAGCAACGATTGGGAGAGTCAAAACAATCCTGAACCAAATGTTATCTGAAACAGGCCTTTACCGTGCGGGCTTAATGCTGCAGCTTTTAGATGTGCTTGCTGGATCTGACTCCTATAAAACACTCTCTTCGCCTTCATTTAGTATTGTCGAAACTTCGAACGAGGCAAACAAAATTAACCGTGTATTCGATTATATATTTAAAAATTTTAAACAAGACATATCATTGAACGATGTGGCCGATATTGTACCCATGTCTACAGGTGCCTTCTGCAGGTTCTTTAAACAAAAAACCAACCGCACCCTAGTAGAGTTTATTAAAGAAATAAGGGTTGGGCACGCAGCCAAATTGTTAATGGAAGGCAATTATAATGTAACGGAAACCTGTTATCAAAGTGGTTATAATAACATTTCCAATTTCAACAAACATTTTAAGGATGTAAAAGGCTTATCGCCAAGGGAATTTATCAAACAGTATAAAATCAGCGCTTAATTTATTAACCTGAACTCAATTAATAACATGCCCTTTAAATACTTCTGTAGATATTTTCAACTCACTGCCGTCACCCTGACCTGTAGCGCAGCGGAAAGCTACGCAGTAAACCGAGCCTTAAGCGAGCTCACCCAAGGTAATTTATTTCAGGGTCTATCTAGCAGGAAGGATGAGGTTGTATCATAAATATAGATTTGTCATCCTGAGCTTGTCGAAGGACCTGTTAAATACGCTTTAAAGTGTTTCGACAAGCTCAACATGACAACGTCTGAGGCGAAATCGCCTTTATGATACAACATCATGACGATCGCGTTAGGGAAATGAATCCAAAAATTGATCACAATGTGTAAATATAATCGAACTAAGGTTATTAGTTGCTGAACTTATAAAAAGGAATAACCTCAACCCATTTCTGCCCTGGTGAAGTGCCGTTAACGCCCTTCTGATAGTTATTCATTAATTTATTCCATTCAGCACAGCGGGGACTAAAAGATTCAGACAACTGGCTCATTTTATTTAGATCGGCACCTTTTGGAAAGGTAACCCGCATCACAATAAGGTCGTTAAAACGGTATAGGCTAATGCTTTTAAATCCAGCTTTTTTAAATCCCCCCTCTACCTCCGGCCATATATTCTTGTGGTATTTCAAATATTCCTGCAGTTTTTTTTGATTATCAACCGTGTTCACCACAAATACTTTTTCGGCATATTCAACCTCTTTACCTTCATGACCCGGATAAGAGCAGCCTAAAAAGGCACATCCAAAAATTACGTATATAAGCAGAAGGAATACATTTTTCATTTTGATTTAGTTGAAAAGTAAATAAATAAAAATCATGATCACCGCCAGGCAGAGCCACCTTAACCATATTGGTTTTGAGCTGTCGGCTACCTGAGTTTTAGTTTCGAGAAGTGATGGCTGCACCTGTACCACCGGTGGTTTTGTAATTAATGTTAACACTACAATGGCAACACTTAACGCCATAAATATATAAAATGATAATAGCAAAAAATGTGGCCAATAGCCTTTGTATGGATAATTTAATACGTGACAGGTACCTAGCACTAAACAGAGGAAACCTCCGCCATAAAGCACCGTTTCTACTGAAATGCTGTTTACACGCTTCCAGATGATTCCGGCCAGAAAAACTACTGCCAATGGTGGCGAAAGGATGGAAACAAGGCCCTGGCTTAATTCGAAAAAGTTTTTGCCCGAATAAGAAAAAAGCATTGCAATACCAACCCCGGCAATTGCAGCCACAATGGTAATCCATTTGCCCATTTTTATCTGTTGTTTCTGAGTAAGTGGTTTAAACTGCGGAACAACATCCAAAGTAAAAACGGTACAGAAGGCATTTAAACTCGAAGATACCGTATCTATCAAGGCTGCAATCAATGCGGCAATGCTTAAGCCGAGCAGACCATGCGGCATCAGCCTTTTAATCATGGTAATATAAGCCGTATCRGGCTGTGCCGTATCTTTAAATAAAACATAACACATTACACCTGGAAGTATAAATATGATTGGCATTATTATTTTAAGCGTGCCAATAAACAAAGCTCCGTATTGTCCTTCTTTTAAATTTTTCGCGGCCAACATCTTTTGCACAATAGTCTGATCTGCACACCAATAGTAAATTGCAACAACCGGATAACCTAAAACAATCGACACCCATGAGTATTCCGGGTGTGATGCCGGCAGAAAAAGTTTCCAATAAGATTCTGGTGTCTGGTTAACCAAAGCATCTATGCTTCCAATTTTCTGAAAGCCCAAAAAGGTAAGTACGATAGAGGATATAATAATAATGATAGATTGAAAAATACCTGTACGTACCACAGCCTTCAAACCACCAATAGCGGTAAAACTTGTTGCCACAAATGCAATTATGATAATTGCGGTAAATAACGAACAATCAAACACCCCTGAAATGAGCAGGCCTCCGGCATAAAGGGCGCTTCCAAGCCATACCACCAATATCGAAATCAGGCTGTAGATGACCAGAAAATTATAAGACCGGTTACCGAAACGGATCTTTAAAAACTGTGGGATAGTTGATATTTTGGCTTTAAGGTAATAGGGCAGAAAAACCATGGATAATAACATTAAAAATATCCAGGCCAATAATTCGAAATTACTGCCCACAATGCCATGTGAAAAACCAATGCCAGCAAAACCGATCAACATCATCGGGCCGGCATTTGCACTAAACATAGAAAAGCCGATCTGCCACCATTTCAGGCTACGTCCTCCTAAAAAAATATCCTCATCATTTTTTTCCTTTTTACTAAAACGGAAGCCAACAAAGAACAAGACAAGGGCGTAAAGGCCCAAAATTAAATAATCTATATAGTTGAATGATAAACTCACTTCTGGTTCTTTTTTTACATGGATACTACGGGGGCATATTTCGGAACATCTTGTTG
>NZ_JBFTQI010000391.1:0-5463 GCF_056398925.1 Pedobacter sp. 01T416_2 | reverse complement strand
GCCCAGATGATGAAGAGAGGCCTCTACTATAATTACCGCTCCATCTACGATTAGCCCAAAGTCTATAGCGCCAAGGCTCATCAGGTTTCCGCTAACGCCAAAAAGGTTCATCAGGCATATGGCAAAAAGCATGGCAAGTGGAATAACCGAGGCCACAATCAGTCCGGCACGGAAATTTCCCAAAAGCAGTACCAGTACAAAGATCACAATCAATGCGCCTTCTGCCAGGTTTTTGGTCACCGTACCAATGGCACTGTCTACCAGTTTTGTGCGGTCGAGAAATGGCTCGATCACCACGCCCTCTGGAAGATTCTTTGCAATCTGATCCATCCGGGTTTTTACATTTGCAATAACCTTGGAAGAGTTGGCTCCTTTTAGCATCATCACTACCGCCCCGACTACTTCGCCCTGATCGTTTCTGGTCATGGCACCATACCTGGTGGCTGCACCGATCCTCACTTCAGCTACATTTCGGATCAGCACAGGAATGCTATTCTCATTGGTCCGTACAACGATATTCTCAATGTCCTCGATACTATTGATAAGCCCCTCACTCCTGATAAAATAGGCATTGGGTTTCTTATCGATGTAAGATCCGCCAGTGTTCTGGTTGTTTTTTTCAAGTGCCTTAAAAATGTCGCTGATGGAGATATCCATACTTCTGAGTTTGTCGGGATTAAGGGCAATCTCATACTGTTTGAGGTACCCCCCAAAGCTGCTTACATCTGCTATACCCTCTACGCCCAGGAGCTGACGGCGAACAATCCAGTCTTGAATGGTGCGGAGCTCGGTGGCATCATATTTTTTTTCATATCCTTTTTTGGGATGGATTACGTACTGGTAAATCTCACCCAGTCCGGTTGTTAATGGTGCAACCTCGGGTGTGCCGATCCCTTTTGGAATGGCTCTTTCTACTTCGGCAAGCCTTTCGCTCACCTGTTGACGGGCCCAGTAAATCTCTACATTTTCCTTAAACACCACTGTCACAACTGAAAGGCCGAATCTGCTAAAGGAACGGATTTCTTCTATTCCGGGAATAGTAGCCATGGTCTGCTCTACCGGGTAGGTTACAAAGCGCTCAATATCTTCCGCGCCGTTGCTTGGTGAAGAGGTAATAATCTGGACCTGGTTATTGGTAATATCGGGAAGGGCATCAATGGGCAGCTGCCTAAGGGAGTATATGCCCCAGGCAATCAGCGCCAGTATCATAATTCCCACCAGCAGTTTCTGCCTGATGGAGAATTGTATTATTCTGTTCAGCATTGTCGTTTAAATCAAAAATCAATAAATAGCAGGGCATCATTGCACCTCATGGTGCAAAATTGTGCATGTAAAAAAGCATGCTTTTCATGGACAGCGCCATGAGATAAAAAAATTGATTAAACGAGCTTAGGCGGTTGCCAGATATCGAGTGGTTGTTTTTTCAATGCAGAGCACTGGAAAACCGGGTATGGTTTACGGAATACAGGAACAATCAGATCTGTTAACTTTTCGGATGGAAAGTGCTGACCGACAGAACAGCAGGCACAGCTGCAGAATGGTGGACAGGATTCTCCATGCATATGCTCAGCTTTTGATTGATCGCTGTGCACAGTGCTTTCTGTGTGAGACTTGGAAACCATATCTTCCTTGTCCTGGCAGGGCATTAGGCCCAGAAGGATCAGATAAAGAGAAAAAAGGAATACAAAGTTTTTCACCAAAGGCAAATGTAATGATTAATGTTTTTAATTCATAAAGCCCGTTTTTATTTTAATTCCTGTTTTGATTGACGGCTAAAAAACAATTTATCTCTTCACGCAACCTTAATGCCTTACGTATCATTGTAGATGCAAAGTTATGGGGTAAAGAATGTTGGTTATTTTTACGGCTTGCAATTTTTACAAGCCCTACATGCATACTAACCTGAATAATGAGCTGGCCACCAAGCCACATTACCCTATATTAGATGGCCTTCGCGGTGTGGCCGCTATAATCGTTGTCACCTTTCACTTAACCGAGCCCTTAGGCACCGGGCACCTCGATATCCTGGTTAACCATGGCTATCTGGCTGTAGATTTTTTCTTTTTATTATCGGGTTTTGTAATGGGCTACGCTTATGACGACCGATGGAATAAAATGAGTGTAGGCAGTTTTTTCAAACGCCGTATTATAYGTTTGCAACCCATGGTGATTTTGGGGATGACCCTTGGCGCTATCGGATTCTATTTTACAGATTCTACCATATGGCCGCTCATTCACACCATTCCGCTTTGGAAGATGCTGCTGGTACTGCTTATTGGCTATACCATCCTACCTATACCACTATCGCTCGATATACGTGGCTGGCAAGAAATGCATCCCATGAATAGCGTGGGCTGGTCCTTGTTCTTTGAATACATTGCCAACATTCTTTATGCGGTGTGGATCAGGAAGTTTTCTAAAACGGCATTAACTATTTTAGTGGTTATCGCTGCTATTGCATTGGCACAGCTGGCCATTACAAACGGCGATGTAAGCGGCGGCTGGACACTAAATGCAGAACAAGTGCGTATTGGCTTTACCCGTACCCTATACCCTTTCTTTGCGGGTTTGTTACTTTCGCGTATTGCCAAGCCTACCCGAATTAAAAATGCCTTTTTATGGTGCAGCTTTTTAGTGGCGCTAGTACTTTATATGCCACGCATTGGCGGGGCTGAGCAGCTTTGGATGAACGGGATTTACGAATCTGTCTGCATTATCATCGTGTTCCCGCTCATCGTATATATTGGCGCCAGTGGCGTATTGCAAACGCAAAGAGAGCATAAGATATGCAAATTTTTAGGTGATATATCCTATCCACTTTATCTGGTACATTATCCATTGGTTTATTTTTATGTGGCCTGGATCAGCAACCATAAAGGCACAACAATTGTGCAGGCCTGGCCTTATGCCTTACTCATTTTAGTTGGTGGGATTGCTTTGGCCTACGTCACCTTAAAATGGTACGACGAGCCAGTGCGCAAATGGTTGCGGAAAAAGTTTGCCTAAGATTGGGTTAGGCTTAAAAGAGGCTGTATCATAAATATAGAATGGTTATCCTGAGGGTTAATTTTGTATAAAATCAATATTAATGGCGTATATAATTGATTATTTTTTACCCTACAGCTCATGCTTTCCTCGGCTCACCGCCGCCGATGGGCTCTTCCTTTTTGGTGTCAAAAAGGAACAAAAAACACCGGCTGAAAATTTTTCTCTTGAAGTTAGCGGGTTGGTTTGGGCAGTGCAGCCCGATCCCGATAGCTATCGGGATGTTAGGCCGGATTTAAGTAGAACGGGGATACAGTGCTACGGCCTAGTTGGGCGGAAATAGCATCCGACATAAACACCTCTACTGGTCTTAGCGTCTCGCTAAGACCATGTTTAAATACTTTTAAGGCGTTTCGATAGTCTCTCCGTAGGAGTCCTTTGGACAACGTGACACGTTCAAATGGAATCACAACTTGTGACACAGACTCTTCTTTTGGTCTATATTACTTTAAAAAATCATTTAGGTAAGCTGATATGGTTTTCGTCTGCATCATTAAACTCACATGCCCCTGGCCAGGAACAATAGCCAAATGAGATTTTGGCATCGCCCCCATATCGGCAAATTTGTCGCCGCCCAGTAATTGGTAGGTTTTACTCAGCTCTACTTTATCCAGGCCGTCATTATCTCCTGCGATGATTAATACGGGTGAAGTAATTTTCGCAATATTGGCGTCGCCCATGTCGAATGTTGTCCCTGCAAAAACAATCATCTGTTCTATAAATTTTGTCCATTTTGTTTTGTCAGGCGCTACCGCATCATATGCCGTTTTCATAGGTGTATTTGCAAACATTTCAGGTTTCATATTTTTAAATGCACCTGCTATTTCAGGTTTCCAGCCAGTACTTTTATAAGTAGAAGAAATGATTACTAATTTTTTTACGCGTTTAGGGCTTTGTATGGTCAACTTATAAGCTATAGAGCCACCCATGCTATACCCTGCAACATCGGCGCTGTCTACTTTTAAATATTTCATTACCCCTTCCACATCACTGGCCAGGGTAGCCTGATCTAATTTCCGGTCAGAAAAGGGAGTGTGCCCATGTCCCTGCAATTCGACGGCGATTACTTTTCTGGTTTTCGATAATTCGGGTATTAACTGTCCCCAGTTTGTTTCGATGGTCATAAAAGCACCATGCAGTAAGATGAGCGGTTTACCCTCACCGTATACTTCGTAATAAACTTTAAGGCCATTAACCGGCGCATAACCGCTCTCGGCAGGTTTAAGCTGTTGCGCTTTTGATTGAGCTGCTGCAAAAATGATCATTGCAAAGAATAGTACTGATTTAAGGATATTACCTGTTTGGAATAAATTTTTCATAAAGCTATTTAAATTTAGTTTGAACTATATTAACCATACAAATATGAGATTCATTTGGGGCTTTAACGCGACGTAAAAACGACAACTTCGGTAGCGGATTGCGACATTAATATAAGGAAATAGACTTTGTATGAGCAAACGATTAAATAAAATCTTTTTATGGCTGCGGACTGTCTAAACGATTATTATCTTCGGATAGACTTTAGATTAAATTGCTAAGCCGTAATAACACGCTAAACAGAGGTAAGCGGTTATTAATTTTATAGAATCATGAAAATCCAATGTAAAAATTGTTTACCCAAAGAAGGAATTGAGATCCCAGATTTTACGCAGTCAGAAAAACTCAAACTACACAACTAAAGATAGAATCACCAATTCATTTAGTAAAATATATCGTTGACAATTACGCTTTAGGCCATGGAGATGCTAAATATGTAGTAACACACATCAACAAAGTTTACGGGCATTGTAACCATTGTATTTTTAATAAACTCGATGGAGAGTATACAAACTGTCCGAAATGTGGTGCATTAAACCTGAATTGGAAGATAATTTAAATTTGCTGCAAGGCAGGAATTACCCCAAATGAGTACCAGAGCAATCGGACTGCTTAAATTTCAACAAATTCGTTTGTAAATTCATTCTTTAAAAATACTGATTAAAAGCTTTTTAAAAGAAGGGCTTTTTTAATTAAAACCTGATCTACCGCTTTTAGTAGTTGCGTTTATCGTGTATATTTGAGCATTACCCACAGGAGATTACGCTCAAAAACCACGGAAAATGGAACAAAAAAATCTATCGGAACTAACAGATGAAGAATTGTTGCAAGAAACAAAAAAAAGGAAATCGGCAGCCATAACCAATGCAATATTAATTGGATTTCTGATCGGTGTTGTATTTTTCAGCCTTATGAAAAACAGTTTAGGGTTTTTAACACTCATTCCTTTATTTTTCGCCTATAAGCTGACCAATAACTCGAAATACAACAATCAGGAATTAGAAAACCTTTTAAAAGAAAGAGGTTTGAAATAAGAAAAGGTGGCTGATTATCTTTTTTCCTTCTGCTCATAATGCTCGTTCAAAATTAACTCACCTATCT
>NZ_JBFTQI010000390.1:0-5475 GCF_056398925.1 Pedobacter sp. 01T416_2 | reverse complement strand
CAAAAAACCAAACAACGATCCAATTTCGCTTAACTACAGCAGGTTTTATAAAAATTTTTAATTATATTAAAATTCGTTTCTACGAACTATTAAACATTACTAACTAAAACTACCAATTTGATGAAAAAACTACTCTTAAGTATGCTTTTGTATCTCGGTGCAATTTCATTTGCTTTCGCACAAAGCAAAGTGATTACCGGGAAAGTTACGTCTACCTCCGGACCAATTCCGGGCGTTAGCGTATTTGTAAAAGGCTCACCAGCTAATGGCACACAGAGTGATGCCTCGGGCGCCTTTAAATTAACCGTTTCGGATGATGCCAAAACACTTGTTTTTAGCTTTATTGGTTACAAAACCAAAGAAGTGCCTATTACAGGGCAAAGCATCAATGTAAACCTTGATGAGGAAAACAATACACTATCAGATGTGGTGGTGGTGGGTTATGGAACGCAGAATAAACGCGATGTGACAGGATCTGTAGCCTCTGTTAAATCTAAAGACCTGGAAAACTTACCTGTAACAAGTTTTGAACAGGCCTTACAAGGAAAAGCAGCAGGTGTTCAGATTGCCGCTCAAAATGGAAAATTAGGGCAGGGAATAACGGTAAGGGTAAGGGGCGCTGCATCAGTAACTGCAGGTAGCGAGCCGCTGTACATTGTTGATGGAATACCAATTACCTCGGGAGATTTTTCGAGTACTACTGCGCCTACGAGTGCTCTGGCAGATATAAACACCAATGATATCGAATCTATAGAAGTATTAAAGGATGCATCGGCATCGGCAATTTATGGTGCAAGAGCTTCAAATGGCGTGGTATTGATCACAACCAAACAAGGTAAGGCAGGCAAAACACTTATCCAGTTTAATGCACTGGGTGGTGTAAGCTCACCTTCTAACCATAGGGATTTTTTAAACGCAGAACAGTACGTTCAAATAGAGCGAAGAGCTGGGCAGGGCCAGGCGAATCAGGATTTTCTCAATGGAGATTATGCAACCCTGCAAGAAGCATTAGATGATTATAGCGCAAGTGTAGAGGCACGTTTAAACCGGTATTCTGCTGGTAACAACGATTATCAAACTTATAAAGTAAATTCTAACTGGGAAGCTGCTTCTTTTCAGGATAAACCTGTTACGCAACAATACGACCTTAATTTAACAGGGGGAAATGAAAAAACGAAATTTTATATCGGTGGCCAGGCCTTAGATCAACAAGGAATTGTGATAGGCAACAGTTATAAACGCTACAGCGGCCGGTTAAACCTGACCAATAAAGTAACTGATTTTTTAGAAGTGGGTATTAACCTTAATTTTTCAAATAGTATTAATAACAGGCTATCAAATGATAATGCCTTTTCAAGTCCGCTACAATCTGTAGCACTCTCTCCTATTACGCCTTTTATAGATCCAAGGTCGGGTTTAATAAGTGGAACTTTACCTGGAGCCGCTTCAAATTATCCAGTATATTACAATCCATTCATTAGTGTCGATAATGCTTTTTATAAAGCAACAGTGTACCGAACAATTGGCAAAGCTTTTGCGAATATCAACATTGCTAAGGGATTAAAATTCAGCACTGATTTTTCTATTGATAACTTAAATCAAAACGAAGAAAGTTATTATGGTTCATTAACTTTTAGAAATACTGGTACTTCAAATGGCTACGGGCAAAATATTTCAACTTTTGTAATTAATGCCAACACCAATAATTTCTTCAGTTATAATACAACTATCGGCAAAAGTGCTTTTGATGTTATTTTGGGTACAAGTTATCAAAAATCAACCACCAAGTACAGCACCATTGAAGGACAGGATTTCCCAAGTGATTCTTACATTAAATTAGGTTCTGCTGCAACAAAAGTGATTGCAACCAGTAATGAGGGTGCTTTTAGCTTTCTGTCTTATTTCTTTAGGGCCAATTATAAATACAACGACCGTTATTTAGTAGGTTTTAGTGTAAGGGCTGATGGTTCATCACGTTTTGGAACCAATAATAGATATGGGTATTTCCCGGCAGGTTCAGTGGCTTGGATTGCATCTGAAGAAGATTTCTTAAAACAAAGTGAAACCATCAGTTTGTTAAAATTTAGGGCAAGTTATGGTTTAACGGGTAATGCCGAAATTGGTAATTATTCTGCCCGTGGTTTATTCGCCGGAACAGGGGCATATGGTGGTTTGCCTGGGCAGATTCCTTCGCGAATAGCCAATCCGGACTTAACATGGGAAAAAACGAAACAACTCGATATCGGCTTTGATTTTGGTATTTTAAAGAATAGAATTACAGGAATTTTTGATTTTTATCAAAAAAATACCACCGATTTATTATTAGATGTGCCTATCCCGCAAACAACAGGTTTCTCTACTAAAACCCAAAATTTAGGTTCATTAAAAAATACCGGGTTTGAATTGGGCATCAATACAGAAAATTTTGTAGGCGCGTTTAAATGGTCAACAGCAATAACAGGAGCAATTAACAACAATAAGATTACAAATTTAGGAGGGCAGATTTTAAATAGCAATGAAATAAATGCGGCTATTTCAGGGCAACCGATCGGCGTATTTTACATCCCGGAATATGCTGGGGTAAATCCGGCTAATGGTGATGCGATTTATTACAAAAACACAGTTGATGCAAATGGCAATGTAGACAGGAGTACAACAAATAACATTAACGATGCACAACGGATTTTTGCAGGCAACCCTAATCCTAAATATACATTTGGCTTAAACAACACTTTTTCATACAAGAATTTCGATTTAGGTATATTTTTTCAAGGTGTAAAGAGCAATAAAATTTTCAATGCTGGCGGCCAGTATATGAGCGCCAACGCATCAAACGGCTATGATAACCAAACTGTAGATCAAATGAGCTATTGGGATAAACCGGGTGATGTTACATCTGTTCCGGAGCCCCGTCTGTTTGCAGGTAATGGTATCGGAAACTCAACAAGATATTTATCTGATGGTTCTTATGTCCGCTTAAAAACATTAACGCTTGGCTATACTTTTCCAGTTTCGGTGTTAACCAAAATTAAGTTAAGCAAATTAAGGTTATATGCTACGGCGCAAAACCTGCTTACCATAACCGGTTACAAAGGATGGGACCCGGAGGTTAATGCAGATTATCAATCGACAAACATTAATCAGGGCGTAGATTTTTACTCAGCACCACAACCACGGGTAATTTCATTGGGTATTAACATTGGCCTATAATTAAAAAAGAATCAAAATGAAAAAGACATATATAAATAATATCATATTTGCTTGCGTGTTTTTGATGGCTTTATCATCATGCAAAAAGGCACTGGATGTAAATCCTGTTGATACCATTGAGCAAAAAAATGCTTTGCTTACCTCTAAAGATGTTGAAGGAGCGCTAATTGGAGCCTATTCAGATCTTGGCAGCCGTAATTTTTTCGGTGGCCGTTCGTTTTTGATAACTGATTTCTTAGCGAATACTGATGCCATTGAATGGTTCGGCACGTATGAAGAACTAACCCAGGCGATAAACAAGTCGTTACTAAAAACAAATACTTTTGTTGATAACGTTTGGGCATCAGGCTATACCGCAATTAATGATGCCAATAATGTTATTGCAGCTATAGATAAAGTAGATGCTGCTAAAAAGAGTAGAGTTGAAGGTGAAGCCAAATTTATTAGGGGTGCAGCCTATTTTGAGTTGGTTAGGTTATTTGGAAAAGCCTATAACGATGGTTCGGCAAGTACAAACCTGGGTGTACCGATCGTATTAAGCCCTACCAGCATTGTAAATGAATCAAGTTATGTAAGCAGGGCTACAGTAGCGGCGGTTTATAATCAGGCCATAGCTGATTTAACCGATGCTGAGGCTAAATTGCCTGCAACCAACAGTTTCTTTGCCACTAAATCTTCGGCTGCAGCAATGTTAGCCAGGTTGTATTTACAAATGGGCAATTATAGTGCTGCCGCTTCTGCTGCAAACCGGGTAATTACTTCAGGAAATTATCAGTTAACAGGGACCTACCTGGATGCTTTTCCTAAAATGCCAGAAAGTGGAAAACCTGCAAAACCCGGAGAAAATTCGACGGAAGATGTTTTCGCTATGCAGGTAACAACTTTAACCGGATTTAACGGTTTTAATGAATTTTATGGTTCATCTACATTTGGTGGCCGTGGAGATGCGGTAATTTCGCAAGATTGGATTGACGCAACTTATAGTGCAGGCGACGATAGGGCTAATGCTTTTTACGATGATGACGATATTTTTACGGCGAAATTTGGAAATCAGTTCGGAAATGTTCCCGTAATCAGGCTGGCAGAAATGTATTTAATCAGGGCAGAATCTAATGCACGCTTAGCTCCGGCTGCTCCTATTGGAGGCGTTACACCACTACAAGATTTAACCACCGTTAGAAGCAGGGCTGGCTTAACAACACTAACCGCTACCCTGGCAAATATTCTAAATGAAAGGAAACTTGAATTTGCTTTTGAAGGCTTTTCATTACACGATGCTAAAAGAACGCAAACCAATATTGGAAACATACCCTGGAACTCTACCAGATTGGTTTTCCCAATTCCACAACGTGAAATTGATGCAAACAAAAACTTGGTTCAAAACCCAGGTTATTAAAATTACATATCAACAAAAATGCCCCAAAAAATTTGGGGCATTTTTTTTATCTTTCATTTAAATTTAAAGTTTTTTTGCTGCTGCTATAATTTCTTCTACCACGCCTGGATCAAGCAGCGTAGAAGTATCGCCTAAATTAGTGGTATCTCCTTCGGCAATTTTACGCAGAATTCTACGCATAATTTTGCCCGAGCGTGTTTTGGGTAAACCAGAAACAAACAATATTTTATCAGGCTTGGCAATCGCCCCAATTACACGGGTAACCGTTTGTAAAATATCTTTTTTAGATAATTCTGCTTCGCCATGCATTTCAGGGTAAATTACAAAAGCGTAAATGCCCTGGCCTTTTACATCATGCGGATAACCCACAACCGCACTTTCTACCACACCAGCGTGCATATTAATGGCATTTTCTACTTCAGCGGTACCAATTCTATGTCCAGAAACATTTAATACATCATCAACACGGCCTGTGATTCGATAATAACCATCTTCATCACGTAAACAGCCGTCGCCTGTAAAATATAAATTCTCGTAAGTAGAGAAATAAGTCTGTTTGCAACGTTCGTGATCGCCGTATGTGGTACGCAACATGCCCGGCCAGGGGAATTTGATACAAAGATTTCCCATTACACCATTTCCTTCAATTTCATTACCATTTTCATCAACTAAAATTGGCTGAATTCCTGGTAAAGGCAATGTAGCAAAACTTGGTTTGGTTGGTGTTACCGTAGCAATAGGCGAAATCATAATGCCTCCCGTTTCCGTTTGCCACCAGGTATCAACAATAGGCGCTTTACCGTGCCCGATTTTCTCATCGAACCAATGCCAAGCTTCTTCGTTGATCGGCTCTCCTACGGCTCTCCTAC
>NZ_JBFTQI010000389.1:0-5476 GCF_056398925.1 Pedobacter sp. 01T416_2 | reverse complement strand
GATGTGAGTTGCGGGCATAACAATAGGTACAGCCATGTTCGCAGCCCTGATAGGGATTTAAAGAATAAGCCATGCCTACATCGGGGCTGTCAACTTTGTTTACAATGGTTTTCGAATTTTCAAAAATAAAGGAGGTTTTACGATCACTTTCCTCCCAATCGTCTATTCCTTCATCATGTTCCTTTACATAAACATCCTTTAAAAATTTGTTATGTGGATTAACTTGAGCGCCTCGTCCTTTAAAATATTGTTTTTCTTCTTCGCCAATCATAGATTAAAATTACTAAAAATATTAGTAATTTTGATTTCTAAGATTAGCTACTTTTCAACATTTTTAGTTTAGATCAATCTTCTACCTTACCTCAGCTATCTCACATTACTTAATCTTAGGTAGCGGAATATAATCCATCGGCACCATATCGGCCACTTTTTCATAAGCCCAGAAACCTTCGTATAAGAGCGATCGGGAGTCGTAAATGCCACCATTTTCATAGAAACGTACGCCYTCGCCGGTTAAGTTGGCTACCGAAATTTCATTTTCGGGTACATCCAAAGGCCTGAAGATCCAAAATCCGGTATTAGAATAAGCCAGAGATTCTTTTTCTTTGGTGTATTGGATCAGCAATGCATCTGTATAACTAAGGTATTTTAAGTTCTGGTTAAAATAGTGCACTAATGTATCGGTAAGCACCTCTGCTCTCGAAAATTTATCAATGGTTCGGGGCATTTCTTTTTGTTTGGTCCAAAAGGCGAGCAATGCGGTATCTATTTTACCTTTATTCTGCCTAATGCCCGTTTTCTCGGGTACGGCCTTAATCTTTTCTAAATTGGCATTAATTAAATATTCAGGATAGCGGTTAGGGTTAGGCACTTTTACCATTTTGTTGATGATAAATCCTTCCTCTTGTGTTTTGTTGGCATAAAGCGAACGGAAGAAATGTTGCGAAGAACCATAATACGCGACCTCTCTGGCGGCGATATACTTTTTCTTCTTAGCTGCCGATGCTTTTAATTCCTCAAAAAACGGGTGACCGGAATAGTAAATAATGTGTGTTCTTGAGTTATACTCGAAACGGTCGAGCATATATTTTAGCCGGTAACCTAAAGCTTTATTCTCTACAATCAGAAACTCGGTTGTAGAAACCGTTAAAGTACTTTTGGTAATGTCGAAATCTACATTTAAAACCTGCGGATTTAATATCTTACACTGTGAGGCATTTGGGGTTTTACCAATAAAAAAATCTTTAAACTGGTTAATATATTTCTGACGGTTAGGATCGGCCCTAATTACAACTTCTTCCAGTTGCGCAACATTTTCTTTCAAAACCAGCTCCACCTGCACCGATTTATCGGAAATAATTACACTTTTAGAATAGGGGAGGTAACCAACCAGCTGAACGAGTAGATCATAACTGCCAGGTTTTAGATTTGATAATTTAAATCGTCCATCGTTATCAGCCACCGTAGCAATTTTATATCCACTTAAATAGATGCTTGCGCCAGGTAATCCATCTTTTTGATCCCTAACCAAACCACTAATGGAGAAGGTGTTTTGAGCAATGGCATTAGTACCCAGCATGATTAGCGTAAGGGCTACTAAAAGGCTTTTAATCATAGAGACGAATGTAACCAAAAGGCGTAATATTTATTAAAAACGTAAAAGATTTTTAACAATTTTAACATTTGATAGTGATCGTCATTTCGAGTGGAGTGCAACCTAGTTGAGAACCCGAAGGCGCTGCTAAGCAAAATCTTGCTAGATAGATCTCTCCATTCCGCGTTGCTCCATCCGATAGCTATCGGATCGAGATGACGATTATTTCCAAAATAGATCAGGTTCATCATAAAGATTGTTTTCTATTTGAAACGAAAGGTCTGTTTTTCATGGCTAGAGCAGTCCCGCCATCGCTTGTAGTCCTCGTTACGCTACGCTTCACTGTGGGCTACCCGCTCTGTCGGGTTTATTAACATTGGCAGGTGCTGCGTGGTTCCAAAACCCTCAATAGTATTACTGGCCTTTGCCAGCTAAACCCGACCAAAGTGAAAAACCCACAGCCCGAAACATGAGGGCGAGGATTTGTAACGAAGGGCGGGACTTTTGAAACCAAAAAAACACTGTATTGGCTTTTCAAAAAAAGAAGAAATGGCGTTTGGTAGTTGTCTCTCTTGCTGTATTAACGATATTTCTACTTTTTTCCCACTCCATTAACCGGCGGCAAATAATCCATTGGTACACTGTCGGCAATTTTTTCCCAGCCCCAGTAACCTGAATAAATCATCGAACGAGGGTTGTAAATAGATCCGTTTTCGTAAAAATATACCGGAACAACTTGCAAGGTGACGGTAGAAATCTGGTAATCTGGCATATCTAATGGTCGTGCAATAGACAGGCCGATCCGGTTGGCGTAAGAAGGATCTTCCCTTTCTTTGGTGTAAACAACATAAAGTTGATCAGTAAAATTGAAGCTTTTAATACTTTGATTCTCCACATGTACCAATGTATCCTGCGTTACAGGAGCACGGCTTAAAATAGAAATCCCATTTGGGAGATTTTTCTTTTTTATCCAATAGCTCAAAGAATCTCCAGACGTAAAAGTTAATGTGCGTGTTAAGCCATCCTGTACTTTTGTTAAGCGTTTAATATTGGCGTTAATCATACTGTCGGAAGGTTTATCCGGATTTGGTATGCTAATCAGTTTATTAATAATAAATCCCTCTTCGGTGGCGCGGTGATAATAAATGGATCTAAAAAAGTGTTGTGGAGAACCTAAATAACTGGTAATCCGCTTTTGCTCCCAAATTTTCTTCCGGCGTGCCGATCCTTTTAAATCTTCGTAATACGGGAAACCTTCATAATAAATGATCCTGGTTTTGCTGTCGTATTCAAAATTGTTCAGCAGGTACTTAATGCGGTATCCAAGCGCCTTGTTTTCAATAATCAGAAATTGGGTGGTTTTTACCGTAAGTTTATGTTCCTCTTTATCGTAATCGATAATCAGTACGTTCGGATTGATGAGTTTACATTGCGCTGCATTGGGGGTGGTGCCAATAAAATACCCTTTAAACATGGCAATATAATGTTCCCTGTTCGGATCGGGTTTAATGGTTACTTCGGCCAATTGGGTTATACTTTCTTCGAGGATAAGATCAAGTTTTACAGCTTTATCAGCAATCACTACATTTTTGTTTAAAGCTTTATAGCCGATTAATTGTACTAAAATATCGTAGTTACCAGGTTTTAGTGGTAGGGTGTAGGTGCCGTCATTGTTAGAAACTGTTGCAATTTTATAACCGCTTACATATACGCCAGCTCCGGGTAAAGGCTCACCACGTTTATCTTTTACMATGCCCGAAAGGATATAACTTTGTTGTGCAGAACAAAATTTACCGATAGTTAATAATGAAAGTAGAAGTAGAAAAGATTTCATTGATTAAATATAAACTAATTATTTAGTTTTGTTTAATGCCTGACGTAAAATTATTGGTGCTTTTCTTTTAGCTGTCAGATAGGATGATGCAAATCTTCAATAATCTTATTTACAATCTGTCAGATGGTAACATCTGACAGCACATCGATTAAGGATGCAAAAGAATTAGCGGTAATACTGTGGTCTGTGTCCTCACAGACCACTAATTTTACTGATTTTGATTTGATATGAAAACGGTCTGTGGGGACACAGACCGCGGAATTAATATGATAAATTAAGCCAATAATTCTTTCGCATTTTCAATTGCTGATGCACCTGGATTTTTCCCACTTAACATTTCGGCAATTACACCAATACGTTCTTCTTGTTTAAGTTTACGGATGCCTGTTGTGGTTTTTCCGCGGTCTTCATTTTTATGAACAAAGTAATGTGATATGCCTTTAGCCGCGATTTGGGGTAGGTGCGTTATCGAAATTACCTGCATATTCTGTCCTAAATCGGCAATTACTTCTCCAACTTTTAATGCGGTTTCACCAGAAATTCCGGTATCAATCTCGTCGAAAATAATGGTTGGTAACGAAGTGTGTTTCGCCAATAAAGCTTTTATAGCCAACATCAGTCGCGATAACTCACCACCAGATGCTACTTTATTTACCGGGGCAGGGGCTTGGCCAGCATTGGCTGTAAAGAGCAGATTGATTTCATCTAAACCATCTTTATTCAATTCGTTCAACACTTTTTGGTCTAAAACCAATTTAGCATTAAGCATACCTACCTGTTTCAAAGTAATACCGGTTTGTTCCTCAACCACTTTAATTGCTTTCTTGCGGTTGGCACTCAATTGGTCAGCCTGTTTATGTAGTTCTATTTTAAGCTGATCGATTTCTTTCTGCAGTTTTTCGATATGCTCATCAGAAGATAACAGCTTGTTCAGGTTTTCTTCCAACTGATTTTGAAATGCCAGCAATTCTATATTATTGGCAAGCCTATGTTTTTGTTGCAGGGTATAAAACAGATCTAACCTTTGGTTTACAATTTCTAACCGATCGGCACTGTGTATGGTATTTCCCTCTATTGTAGAAACTTCATCGGTAATGTCTTTTATTTCAATAATCGACGAGCGTAAACGTTCATACAGCACATTAATTGCAGGATCGAACTTTTCTATACTTTGAAGTTGTAATGAAGCTTCTTTTAATATCTGGAGGGCAGAAGGTTCACTTTCGTTAATTAAACCGGAAGCGGTAAGTAAAGCTCTTTTTATGGTTTCGGCATGTGTTAAACGTTCTAACTCTTGCTCTAAATCTTCTTGTTCACCTTCCTGTAATTTTGCCTGCTCAAGTTCGTTAAATAGAAATTGCTCATAATCTTGCTTGTTTCTCGCTTCGTCTGCCTCAATAACCAATTTCTTCAATCGGTTGGTATCTTGTCTTAGTTTTTTAAACCCGCTGCGGTAATTAAACAATAGCGATTGGTGGTTAGCTAAAGAATCGACAATTAACAGTTGAAAATCGGCATCGTTAATCTCTTGGGTGGCATGCTGGGAGTGGATGTCGATCAATTTTTCACCAATTTGTTTAAGAATTGATAAATTAACCGGTGTATCGTTAATAAACGATCTGGTTTTACCGTCTATAGATATTTCTCTACGCAGTATACTTTCGTTCGAGAAATCTAAATCATTTTCTTCAAAAAGTTCTTTCAGGTTTTCATCTGCCAGTGCAAAACTTCCTTCAATAACACATTTTTTATCCTGGTTAAAAAAGTATTTGCTTTCTGCGCGCTGGCCTAAAATTAGCGACAATGCACCTAAAATGATGGATTTACCAGCGCCAGTTTCACCTGTTATAATATTTAAGCCCTTATCAAATTCGATATCGAGACTGTCAATTAATGCGTAATTACGTATAGAAAGTTTTTGTAGCATAGCTAAGCAAAAATATTAAAATTTATTCAACGGGTGAATACAAAACAAAAACAGCGAAGAATAATCTTCGCTGTTCATGATCTGTTTGGTTTATGTGTTGTTATTTTATCGAAATACTAAT
>NZ_JBFTQI010000388.1:0-5484 GCF_056398925.1 Pedobacter sp. 01T416_2 | reverse complement strand
GTAGTATGCATCTACTTGGACTTTGATACTTGAGTCGTCACGCTTATAGATAATTTTTAATATGTTTTGATTAGATTTTACATTTGGCTCTTTCAAATAACCTACCTTAATTTTTGTGTCATTAAAACAGAAATGGTTGAAGAATAATGGGTCAAGATGCGTTAATAAAATGGGGAATATCCTACGCTTCTGTCTTTTCATTTCATCTATGAATGTTGAAACATAATATTGAAATGTTATAAGATTTGCATCATCCATATAATCAAATATTTCATCTATTATAAGTATGCAATCGTTTTTCTTGAAATTCCTTCTTGATTTTAAAAGCAGGGCAATGAAAGTTAAAATATCTCTTTGGCCATTCGATATTTCATGTGCCTTTGGCCATCTTACAACAAGGCTGTTTCCTTCAACTTTTGGTTTAATGTCGAATCTATCCTTTACTGGGTTGAAGGATTCAATTGTTTTAGTAAAATCATCTTTTTCATCAAGATAATATAGATATTTAGAAGCTTTTTTGAAGTTGCCCCCCATTCTATCTTTAACCGAAAGTATTTGCCATGCTGTAAGATATGCGTTCACTTCATCCTTAACCTCAACGAAACCAAATGAAGTAATTATGTCTACTAACTTTCTAAACTCGTCCAAAGCTTGAAATGATGGTAAAATATTCGATTGAATCCATCCTTTAATAGAATTACCTGTTCCATTTTGTCTATTGATAGCAGGAAAAGCAGAATCGAAAGTTTGTCGATATGGTTTTAAGCTGAAGCGAGTAAAGTCAATTTCACTTTCAATTCTGAAGAAGAGATGTCCATAGTTAAATAGGTTTGAAATGTTATTCAACAATTTGCTACCATTTGCACCGAATGTTGATTTCATGGTAGAAGAATTATAATCAAAAGAAATTTTTGGAGGTATAGTTTGGATTAACGTAGTTGGCATTATATCAAGAGAAGTTTTTGCAAATGCTGAACGTCCGGGAATTTTCTGTACCACAGATTTTGGCTCAGTCTGATTATTTATAACAAACACATCAAAGTAATTCGAAATTGTATTTTGAGTATCGTCTGCAACAAGCGTTTGCCCTGTTGTCAAAGTGAGAGTTAATATAGGTCTATTGTTAGCATCTTTTAGATAATAGTTTTTGTCGTCTAATTCAATTTTGTTGCTTCTTAAAGAATCAAATCCGATAGCGAAGGAGCTTTTTCCAAACCCGTTCGGAGCAACTAATATGTTCGGTCTGTCAGGAACTAAGTCAAGGGTAAACAGCTTGTGTCCAATGCCTTTAATGTTCGTTATCTCTATTGTTTTTATGTTCATTCTTAATGCAGGGTGTTGTTTGTATAATGACGGCTAACTCCCGAATATACGGTACTAAAAAATCATAAAAACCTTCATTATTTGTACACTTTGGTATTTGTTAAACGTTTATAAGCGCTAACACTCAGATGATCTATTGTAAAGAGAAGATGAAGAGTTTAAAATTTATTTAGTTTATCTAAATTATTAGTTTAATCTTAATCCTCAATACGGGAAACCATAATTACACATAAGTAAGTATATCATCTTATTTACGTTATCACTTATCTCTTCATTATATTTCCTAATCCATTCCATTTTGTTAGTTTTGAGGGTAAATAATTGAAATAAATAAAAAGCAGAATGAATCATTGGTTAGTAAAATCAGAGCCTTTTAAATACAGTTGGGAAAAATTTAATCAGGATGGCCGTACCTTTTGGGATGGTGTGCGTAATTATCAGGCCAGAAATAACCTAAAAGCCATGCAAGAAGGAGATTTGGTGCTTTTTTATCATAGTAACGAAGGTAAAAATGTAGTGGGTATTGCAAAAGTAGTAAGGGAGTTTTACCAGGATCCAACTACTGATGATGCCAACTGGGTAGTGGTTGACTTATCGCCTGTAGAAAGCCTGAAAAATCCGGTTTCTTTAGAGCAGATCAAAGCTGAGCCGAGTTTGGTTGATATTTCATTGGTGCGCCAGGGTCGTTTATCTGTCATGCCATTAAAAGCAGAAGAATTTGATAAGATTTTGGAAATGGGGGCTTAGTCCGAAGTCTTGAGTCTGCAGTCTTTAGTCGATTACGAGTTCGAATTCAGTTAACCGATTTAAACAATTAACCTTTTAATCATTAATCAATGAAGTCGGTTCAAGCGAGAAATTGTCATCCTGAGGAGTAATTGTTTCATAAAATCAATATAAAAGACAAATCTTTTTGGCAAAATAGTAGGCTGCGTGAGATCGTCATTCCCAACTCGATTGGGAACCACGGAGTGCTCATGAATGCCTCTGAAAAAAGGAAAACTTATGAATAATCGTAATGCAAGCGCTTTAAGATTCCCGCATGCGCGGGAATGACGACCTGCTAATGGATTCTGTCTATGGTAGGGTTAATTAATTGTTTAAAATCAACCTTAGCGTCTGTATAATTCTTCCCCGATTCATCCGAGAGACCGGGAGCTATTTGTTCTAGCACTTCGACTCTGTGACCATTAACAGATTACAATAAAAAGAATCGTCATTGCGAGGAGGAACGACGAAGCAATCTTAATGCGGTCGCTACTAGCGATAGTTGTAAGATTGCTTCGTCGGCTGAAAAAGCATTCTCGCAATGACGATTCCGCTCAAAAATCACTACACTAAAAATCATCTGTCATTTGTATTGATTTTTAAGCCCTCACCGTGACAGAAATGTTAAATATTTAAAATATTATATTAAATTTAACTGTCTCTTAATACCTCAACATGAAAACCATCTATTTTACGCTCCTCTTTTTCCTCTCCATTACTTTAGTGAATGCTCAAAGCATAAAACCTTACATTGCCATTCTAAAAACCCAAAATGGAAAATACAAAGGGATTTTATACAAAGTAGATTCAGTAGATGCGATCCTAAATCATGATGGCGAATTTATTAAGGTTCCGATTAATGAAATTAAAACCGTGCAGATCAGAACGATTAAAAAGGGCTATGAAGGAATGAGTTTTATTAAAATTGGTGAAGATCGGGCAGAAGAATATAAAATGAATACAGCTGGTAAAATGGTTGATAAATGGGGCAAGGAAGAACCTACTTTTAAGGAAGACGCAGCGGCAACTGTATTCTCTGTGGTTTTTACCGCAATGGCAAATGCTGTTGCACTGCCTATCCATGCCATTAATCCGAATTTAGCACGTTTTAACTTTAATAAAATAGATAGAAATAAGTTAAACGAACTCAGTTATTATTCCATTTATTATCAGGCCAATCCCAATGTGCTGGCCGAGCTGAACCAGCTAAAAAGCATTTCATCTTCATTTAAACCTTAGGTGTTTGGCGTGTGGCGTTGGGCGTTTGGAGTGGATTAACCGGTTTAAACAAATGAAGATATATCTGTCTAGATAGATCTCTCTCCCGACTTAATGTCGGGACTGCGCTACAGTCGAGATGACGATCATTCTATTAGAATCTATACGATCAACCCAATGAACCAATGAACCAATGAACTAATGAACCGCACTATTTCTCTTGCTTAAGGTTATCCCCAACGTCATTACAATACTCGATCCCAGTACAACCAGGAACAGGAATGGCGTACCCACCTCAGGTATTTTTAAGGAAGCTGGCAGGTTGAAATAAAGCAAAATGCTAATTAAGCCGCGGGGTGCAATGTATAAAATCGGACTCAGGTTTTCTTTTTTGAATATTTTGAGAAATACCACTCTGATAATGTAAATCGATATTAAAATGAAAAAGCCGTTGGCCAGTACAATTTTGTTGTTCAGGTCGCCAATATTCATGGTAAAGCCAAAAATAACGAAGAAAAAAGTACGCAGAATAAAAGCACTTTCGGCCGATAACTGATAGAGCTGGGATAAATCGGCTGTTAAATTTTTGTATAAAAAGACACTTCTAAACCAGGCATTCTCAATCGTATCGGCATTATTCAGAAACAGGCCTGTGCTCAAAATCAACACCAGAGAGGATAAGTGGTAAGACTGACCAATGGCATAAACCAGTATCAGTATGGCTATAATTAAGAAGAATTTAATGTGGTGTACCAATCGGCCCATTACATACAATAACACCACACAGGCAATGGCCGATAGTAAAAGGATGAGGAAGGTACTTAAACCTAAGCCAATAAAAGCAGACGTATTGATCGAATGGTTGGTAATGGCAAAATTGAAGATGATAATGCCTAAAATATCAGAGAAAGAAGATTCATAAATTACAAATTCTTTATCGGTATTGTTTAATGCCGCTGCGGAAGGGATGGCAATAGCTGAGCTGATTACGCTAAAGGGAATGGCATTTGCAATACAGGTATATAAATCGTGGTGAGTAATCTGGTAGATAATACTGGTTATTACCACAATAGTTCCCATTAAAATGCTTAGGGCAGAGAAAAAAGCACTGCGTATAACCTTGTTTTTATGCCGGTCGTATTTAAGCTCGAGAGAACCCTCAAAAACAATTAAAATTAAGCCTACGGTACCCAATGTTGGTAGAATGGAGAGGAAATTGAAGGTTTGTATCTTAAGGTTATCGACCAGCAAACGTAAACCAATACCTAGAAGGAGCAGCAATAAAACCGATGGTACTTTGGTTTTACTTGCCACTAAATCAAACAGATAAGAGAAAATAACTAATCCGCTTAAAATAATAAGGATGGTATAAGTTGTCATATTTTTCAGCGTAGGGTAAACCGCTAAAATAAAACAATCATGCTAAGCAAAAAGAAATTTAATGTAAAAATTATGCTTTAAAGAAAAGAGCCTTTAGCTCGCTGGCATCATCAGGGTTCATTTTTCCACCTAAAACCAAACGCAATTGCCTGCGGCGTAAAGCCCCGTCAAATAAGTCAATTTCTTCGGGTGTTTCTGGTATTAGTTCTGGCACAGGGATGGTACGGGCACTCTGATCTACCGCAACAAAGGTATAATAAGCCTCATTACTTTTTTGGCGTGCACCACTTGGAATATTCTCTGCCCAAACATCTAATCGAACTTCTACTGAAGTATTAAAAGCTCTCGTCACTTTGGCCTCAATGGTAATTACATCACCTAATTTAATGGGTTGCTTAAAAGAAACGTTATCAACCGAAGCAGTTACCACAATACGGTTACAGTGTTTTTGAGCCGAAATTGCCGCTGCAATATCCATCCAATGGAGCAAACGCCCACCCATTAGGTTGTTTAAGGTGTTGGTATCGTTTGGTAATACCAATTCGTTCATGATGGTAAAACTTTCTCTGGCAAATTTCTTTTTTAGACTCATTTGATGGCAAAAGTAAGTAAAATGTGGGTAAAATGGTATTGCAAATAGATTCTGGCGGATTTGGAAGTTGTTTCTGCGGTGATCTGCGTAATTAGCAGGAAACATAGGCAAGGTTGTTCCCGCAGATCAAATGGATTTTCGCAGATTTATTATTTTGTTTTTCTGCGAAATCAGCGGGAAAGATCCTCTTTTTTGCGCATACC
>NZ_JBFTQI010000387.1:0-5485 GCF_056398925.1 Pedobacter sp. 01T416_2 | reverse complement strand
GAGCCTTATTTTCAGTTCAGTTGGGTATGCCCAGCAAATTCTATCGCCCAATAAAAAAATTAAAGTAGTTGTAGAAATGCAACAAGCTGGTCAGGGAGGTTCAGGTCAGGTACATTTTAACGTGCTTTATAAAAAAGGAAGTGCTTATATTGAAGTGCTGCCCAGCTCACCGCTAGGTATTTCAAGGGAAGATCAGCAGTTCGTATCGAATCTCAGGCTTATTGGGGAAGGTAAGGCTGTTGCTGTTCATGACAAATATGAAATGGTGACTGGAAAGCGAAAGCGTTGCGAGAATTTTGGCACTGAAAAAACATTCAGTTATAAGAATCCATCAGATCAGCCCTTGGATATCACTTTTAAAGTTTATAACGACGGGGTTGCGTTCAGGTATAGCTTTCCCAATCGCAAAGACTCCAGTTTCTCCATTATAGATGAAACTACTGCCTATGTAGTTCCTACAGGCAGTGGAAGATGGATGCAGCCATATAACCAAGCCTATGAGGATTTTTTCCCTTTTTCTACCACCGGAACCAACGAAAAAAACAATAGTGACTGGGGGTATCCGGCATTATATAAAGTTAACAGTCAGCCATTATGGGTGTTAATTTCTGAGGCGGGCATCAGCAAAGAAAATTGCGCAGCCCGGCTTAACAATAAAGAAAACAAAAACATATACAAGGTAACCTACTCTTCGGCCAAAAAGAATCTGAGGGGTGGGGTTATTTCCAGTCTTCCCTGGAAATCGCAGTGGCATGTGATGATCATCGGGGAGTTAGCCGATCTGGTACAGAGTACATTGATTACCGACGTGAGTGAGCCTACTGCCTTTAAAGACACCAAATGGATTGAACCTGGAAGTGCAGCCTGGGTATATTGGGCATATAATCACGGATCAAAGGACTATAAGAAAGTGATTGAATACATCGACCTTGCCGTAAAAATGCACTGGCCATATGTATTGATCGACTGGGAATGGGACGTTATGTCAAATGGAGGAAAGGTGGAAGATGCCTTGGGCTACGCAAAGAGCAAAGGCATCAAAACACTTTTATGGTACAATTCTGGTACAGATTGGCTTGGTGCGACTCCGGTAGACAGGCTGTTGACAAAAGAGAAAAGAGAAAAAGAATTTTCATGGTTGAGAAGCATTGGGGTTTCAGGTATTAAGGTAGATTTTTTTGCGGGAGACCAACAGGATATGATGAAATATTACATAGATATTCTGGAAGATGCTGCAAAATACCATTTACTGGTTAACTTTCACGGCGCTACCGTGCCCCGCGGCTGGGCCCGTACTTACCCGAACTTAATGACTACCGAAGCAGTTTATGGAGCAGAATGGTATAACAATACTTCAATCTTAACGGATAAAGCTGCTACACATAATACCACGCTTCCGTTTACCCGTAATATAATCGGTTCTATGGATTACACGCCGGTAACGTTTTCAGATTCGCAGCATGAGCACAAAACATCCTTTGCGCACGAACTGGCATTGGCAGTGGTATTTGAGTCTGGTTTACAACATTTTGCAGACAGGCCATCTGCATATTATAATTTATCAGCAGGGCCACAGAATTTTCTAAAAGATTTTCCCACAACCTGGGATGAAACCAAATTGATCCAGGGCTATCCCGGCGAAATGATCGTTATTGCACGAAGAAAGGGGAAGCTTTGGTATGTAGCCGGACTTAACGGAAAAGATACCCCGCAAACACTCGATCTAAATTTGAAATTTTTGAGCAATGCAGATYATTCTCTCCAGTTATTTAAAGATGGAGCAGATGGGAAATCGATTACCAGCGAAACCAAAAGCATCAAAAAATCGGGTACACTGCAAATCCAATGCTTGCCTAGAGGCGGCTTTGCAGGAGTAGTTAGCGGCTTGTAAGGCTCAAACTGGATCCTTGATATGGAACGCAAAGTTAGGGTATTGATGTTGCCTGGCAGGTATTTATATTTGACGGTTTTCTGTTTGTTGCTTGATGAGTTCAACTGTGGGCCCCCAATACAGCTCCAGGTGCTTACGGATCACCTCGTCAGGAAAATTGCGAATGGTAAGCTCAAGCCTGGTCTGTTTATCTTCATGTATCAAATTAAATTCCAATATACAGTAGCTTTCTTCGGTATCAGGTAAATTGGAGAGAGAACTTAAAAAACTATAACAGAGTTTGATGCCGGGATCCAGTTCCAGGATTGTTCCTGAATTGATGAACGGGATCCCGTGCAGATCCCCGCTTGTGATTATTTCGCTACCGACTTCCCAATCCGTCTGTATTTCAATAGGGCTATCATATGTCCATTCCTGAATAAACTCAGGGACAGTAAGGCTATCCCATACCGCATGCATTGGAGCAGTGATAAATACGGTTTTTTGCAGTATATTCATAGTTGCAAAAGTACAATATTTTCAGGCTGATGACGGTCCTTACCCGTAGGAACCTGCAAGTGTTCCCATTAGTGTTCCCATTAATGTTAGCTTAGCGATACTGATGCGCTTTCTCAATTATGCTTCTGTATTTTTTATGCATCTCAATGGCTATACTTACTGAACTGCCAACCGTTTTTAGGGGATAATCTTTCCTTTGGTTTACCCAGCTCCATTCCCAGGCACTTACCTCCCTGTTAAACTGTTTGATATCGATTTCTTTTTGATTGTCGATGGCCTTTGATGCATATCTGAAAAAAAGCGCCCATCTCGGTTTGTAAAAATCACTGAACAAACCACTCCATTGTCTGCAGGCATATTCGTTTAACGGACTTTTTTCATCACCCCATAGGGTAATCAAATCTTTCGCGTTCATTTCGTAAAGTGCTTTTTCAGCTGGATTGTTTCCCCATGTTCTTGCCTGCTCAACCCACGGACCAAGCATAAAATCTTTTCGGGTAGCTAATAGTTTGTCCATATCGTCAATAAGCTGAAGAAATTTTTGGCTTTCTGCCTTAAAGGTAACCATATCCTTTTTCTTGTAGGCGGTTACAAAATTTCGCTGTAAAGGCAGAGCATAATTTGCCATGACCTGTCGGGTTACATCCACGATGTCGTACTGAAAACCATCACTATTACCGCAGGTTGGCGCGGCCTTTATGAGTTCATCCCAGGCTGGTAACAGATCCCGCTCCTGATAATTTAAGGTCGTTTTAGCCCAGCGGGTCAGTGAATCAAGTGTTGGACGTGCCTGAATAATAGATTCTGCACCATCTCTGATGTATTTATCTTGGGGTACATTATATACTGTTTTTCTTAGAATTTCCCATGCCTTTTGCGCATTGGGATTGTTTTTTCCGTATCTGTTAAAAACAAAATTAGGCAGCCATGTTTTTAGATCTATCGGTTTCGATTGCCAAACATTGGCCATCATCAACTCGTACAATACCGGGTTTTGTTCAATACCTTCCATTGTGAGGCCAATACCTTTCATCTTGCCACTTTGTGGATCGTTCAAGGCTTGTGCAGGTGCGGTGGCAATTACGTCCATCCGCCCAAAAAGATTGGTGTTTCCGCCAAAATTGTGCAGCATATTCCAGATCCAAGGTTTTCCGTAAAATCCCGAAGTGCGTTTCCATACCGGTTCTATTTCTGTGGCCAGGTCTAACAATATCATCTTGTCATTGGGTACGGCTTTTAAAAGGGCTTCTGTTTGGGGCTCTTTCCAGAATTTTCTATCACTATAAAATAGCCAGCCCTGCATTACCCAGATAGCCTTGGGGTCTGCCTGCGACATTCCATCATAAATTCTTGCACTCAGTTTACCTAAAAAATCAGGCTCTGATGATGGTGGTTCATTTTCGTTAAAGGTATCAGCAGAGTAGAGGTGATCGGTACCCAGCAACGCGGTCTGTTTCTGTAAAAACTTTTTTCCGATAGCGGCGAACATGGGATCTTCCGAATCGAGGATATAAGTGTCTGCGAAACCATTGGTCCAGTTTGTAGCCTTCAGTTTCGCATTTGGAAATTTCTTTTTAAACGCGGCTGGTACATGCCCTGTAAATGCAGGCAGAACAGGTTTCATGCCAAGAGAACGCTGTCTGGCCAGGATTTTCTTTTGCAGTTCGAAGTGACTTTTCATCCAGTCCAATGGCAGGGGGCCGCCCCAACCATCTATGTTCCCCATCCAGAACCACGAAAAATAAGCTGGTCCGGTAAAGAAATCCTTTAGATCGTTATCACTAAAGCCCATTTCTTTATACAAAAGATACCAGGTATATTCTTCTCCGGTAATAGCTAAGGGCATATTAATGCCATGAAGTGCCATCCAGTCTATTTCTTTTTCCCACCTGGCCCAGTCCCACCAGCTCATGCTGTAATTAAAAGTGCAGTAGTTAAGGTAATAGCGGTACTCGTAAGGTGTAGATTTCCTTACTTTATTTTTAACCACCGGTAGGTTCTTGGGCAATTTAAGGTTAACGCCGTTCCAGGTTATCTGGCAATGTGCATATTCCGTTAAATAATAATAAAAAGCCGAAGCAATAGCTACGCCGCTGCTCCCTCTTAAAATGATGGTGTTTTTTTCGCTTTCAATTTCAAAGACATCCATGCCGTTTTCAGAAACAATGCTTTCGATTAAAAAAAACTGATGCTGTTTGGGCAGAACCCTTTTGATCAGTTCAGCTGATGAAGATAGATAAGCTTGTGCCCTTGTTTTAGCAGATGCCATTACCAAAAATGCAGCAAGAAAGTATATTTTATATTTCATCTGTTTGTTTTTACTCTGAAGGATAACCACGGCTTTTGCTATCCTGGTATACAATAAAATTATTAACGGTTCAATATACAGATAATAAATAATGGGGCAGGTATAGTCTGGCTCCATAAAATATATTTTAACCATTATCTGGTTTAGTTATTGTGGTGCCGTTTTTTTTACAGGAATATGAGCAATCGTTATAAAGATAAGCTCCTAGTTGTTTTTTCTCTTGTGATGATTTATTTAAGCTTATTTCTGTAGATATATCTACAAAAACCTTGGGCAAGGGTTAAATCATATTTTTGTCTGCTGCATATGTAATATAGCTTCGCTAAATGGAAAACAGCGTGACGCACATTGCTAAAAGGCGGGACACATTAGATTCATACCCCATCTATATGCTCATGCGGATAAGACAATTGTGTTTAAAATAAAATGGATGTTACCACTTTAATGCTTTTTTTGATGCATAAAGGCACTTTCTACATCACTTAAACAAACTGGGTATAAATTTAAACAATTGTGCTATCCTTAAAATTGTAGTTGTCTTAGCTTCGAATACTCAATACAGGTAAACCGTTACCTTTCCGTTCGAACATGATGCTGAAGTAAGTACGACCAACACTTACCCTAATAGCGCTTAACGCTGATCTTAAATCTCAGTGTGATGCCAAGGCAGATTGTTCAATTATCAGGAAAGCTAAAATTGGTTTTTATAGTAAGGGGCTAACCAAATAAATATGAACCAAACTGGTTTTTATAGTAAGGGGCTAACCAAATAAATATGAACCAAACTG
>NZ_JBFTQI010000386.1:0-5515 GCF_056398925.1 Pedobacter sp. 01T416_2 | reverse complement strand
CTGTAAGCGTCAGGAATTAAATGTAAAACTGTAATGGCAAATAAATAGGCCCCACTGAAAGACAAAATCAGTTTCAGTAGTTTAGATTTATCGCTCTTTACTAAAAATATAGCTGTCCCACCTAAAAAGGCACAGAAAAAGAGTACGCAGAGTTTCCAGATTTCCATAAGTTAAAAATCAGGTTGTAATTTTTTAAATATTCTAGAACAGATAATCCCTATGGTAATGCCTAGTAAAGCACCGGTAGTTACATCAACAGGATAATGAACACCAACATATACCTGTGCAAAACTGATGATAAGCGCCCAGAAAATACCAATAGGCAAAATAGGTTTCCATCGGCTATAAAAAATGCAGATTAAAAAAACGGCAATCGCAAAGTGATTGGTGGCATGTGCAGACGGAAAGCTCAGGCCACTTCCACAGGGAACACGGTGGATAATATCGTTCGCCAAACTTAAATCATTACAGGGCCTAACCCGGGCTACCCAAGGTTTCACTACTCTCGACGCAATTAAATCGCCCATGGCGAAGGTAAAGAGAACCATGCCGATAATGTAATAACCTTGTTTTTTATACTGTTTAATACAAAAAACAACAATAAAAAGGTAAAGGGGCGACCAAAAGAAACGGTTACGCATTAAAGGCATCAACCAATCAAAAAAGCTGTTTGAAAGCCCACGGTGGATTTTCAAGAACAATTCTACATCAAATTGCTGTATGCTTTCTATCATGCTTTTTTACAGATTAAAATTAACCGGTCTGAACTGTTTTCGTCAAAATCGTCTAAACCATAACTGCCAAAAGTTTTTTCGATAACCATCCCTGCCTTGGTTAGCATGCGCTGGAAATCCTCAAAACTAAATGCCTGCACCCGTTCTTCGAAATTGTATACCTTTTGTTTGTCTTCGAAATTTATCTTTTTGATAATTTTTCCGTCGATCACATTTTTGGTGATATTAAAAGTTATGCCATCAAGCGATTTTGTTTCGCAATGATTTAAGTTGCGGATAATTTTTTCGGTATTAAAATAATCGAGCACCAAAATCCCCTCAGCTGTTAAGCATTTTCGAAAGGTTTTAAGTGCATTTACATGGTCTTTTTCGGTATCGAAATAACCAAAACTGGTAAACAGATTTAAGGCCACATCAAAGTAATTGATGTAAAATAACCTGCGCATATCGTGTACAAGAAAATGTAATTTATTGTTTTCGAATTGCTTAGCGTATTTTATACTTTGTTCCGAAAGGTCTATTCCGGTAACATCGAAGCCTTTTTTGTTTAAATAGATTGAATGTCGGCCTTTGCCACAGGCAATATCCAACATTTTAGCATCTGGCCTTGGGTGTAAAAATTCCGTAAGTTTATCGATGAAAAATTCGGCTTCAGCATCATTTCGTTGTTGATAAAGAATATGATAATATGGCGAATTAAACCAATATTGAAACCACTTGCGTTGCATATAAAAGCCGTTTGTATCTTAAAAAGATGCAAATATAAGGTTTTACAGTCGCTAGTAAAGTTAGAATATGCTTTTATGCAATAAAGTTGCAAGAATATTGTGAATACGGTATCCGATTAAACACACGTTTGTTTTTGACCATAGTCTCAATTCTAGAAAAATGATCGTGCAAATAGATATAAAAGCAATGTAAATTAAAGTGCACAAACACTCCTAAATAGCTGCTATCTTGTTTTTTTTCTTATTTTTGAGCCTCAATTAAATTATATACAGTGACTTTAATAAAATCAATTTCAGGAATACGAGGAACCATTGGCGGAAGGGCTGGAGACGGCTTAACCCCATTTGATATTGTGAAATTTACAGCGGCCTTTGGTAGCTGGGTGGTACAAAAAACAGGCAATAAAAGAATAGTTTTAGGTCGCGATGCCCGCATTTCGGGGGAGATGGTGAATAACCTGGTTATCGGAACTTTACAGGGCTTGGGTATTGAGGTAATCGATTTAGGTTTATCAACCACGCCAACTGTAGAAGTAGCTGTACCTGATGAAAAAGCAGGTGGCGGTATCATTTTAACCGCAAGCCATAACCCAAAACAATGGAATGCCTTAAAATTACTAAATGCAAGCGGTGAATTTATTAGCGACGCTGATGGAAAAGAAGTCTTAGATTTGGCAGAAAGCGCTGATTTTGATTTTGCTGATGTAGATAAATTGGGTAAAGTAATTAAAAACGATACTTACCTTCAAAAACACATCGATAAAGTTTTAGCATTACCATTAGTTGATGTTGAGGCAATTAAAAAGGCCGATTTTAAAGTCGTAATCGACTGCGTAAATTCAACCGGCGGTATTTTTATCCCTGCTTTATTAAAAGCTTTGGGTGTGAGCAAGGTGGTAGAATTATATTGTACACCAGATGGACATTTTCCACACAATCCTGAACCACTACCAGAAAATTTAACCGAAATATCGAAAGAAGTTCAGAAACAAAATGCCGATTTAGGGATTGTTGTTGATCCGGATGTTGACCGTTTATGTTTTGTGAACGAAGATGGCAGCATGTTCGGCGAAGAATATACTTTGGTTGCTGTTGCCGATTATGTATTGAAAAATACACCAGGAAATACGGTTTCAAACCTTTCATCAACACGTGCATTACGCGATGTGACCGAAAAAGCAGGAGCAGAATACAATGCATCAGCAGTAGGAGAGGTGAATGTAGTGAACAAAATGAAGGCAACAAATGCCATTATTGGTGGCGAAGGGAACGGTGGGATCATTTATCCCGAATCGCACTATGGAAGAGACGCCTTGGTTGGCATTGCCTTATTCTTAACACATTTAGCTAAATTTGGCAAATCGATCTCGGTATTAAGAGCCAGCTATCCACAATACCACATTTCTAAAAACAAAATTACCCTTACGCCAGAAATGGATATCGATAATCTGTTGAAACAGGTAGAAGAAAAGTATAAAAATCAGCCATACAGTACAATTGATGGATTGAAGATAGAATTTGATAAAACTTGGGTACATTTGCGCCGTTCGAACACTGAACCGATTATCAGGATTTACAGTGAAGCAGAAAATGAAACCATTGCCGAAAATTTGGCTAACAAAATTATTTCTGACATTAAAGAAATATTACACCTTTAATCTCTAAAGGATTTCAGGATTAAGCATACCTGTTCAGGGTTTAATGAAACGATTAAACCCTGAACATTTAAAACAAAGACTGCCACTAGCAAGGTATCTTTGCAACACACTAACTTTTAAATATTCGTAGAAATGAAAAGGGTCTATTTAGATAATGCGGCCACAACGCCTTTAGATGCAGCAGTAATTGCAGAAATGACAAATGTAATGGAAAACTATTTTGGTAATCCATCTGCCATTCATGCGCTTGGCCGCGAGGTAAGAACGCTGGTAGAAAAAGCCCGTAAAACCGTTTCTGGTCTGTTAAATGCATCTCCATCCGAAGTGTTTTTTACTTCTGGAGGCACCGAGGCCGATAATACAGCCATCCGTTGTGGTATCGCCGCCTATGGCATAAAACATGCCATAACTTCGAAAATAGAACACCATGCCGTCGAGCATACTTTAAATACGATGCTTAAAAATGGTGAAATCGATAAATTAAGTTTCGTTAATATTGACGAAAAAGGGAATATTGATTATAACCATTTAGAAGAACTGCTTCAAAATAACGAGCGTACTTTTGTTTCGTTAATGCATGCCAATAACGAATTGGGTACACTGACCGATATGGTTAAAGTTGGCGATATCTGCGAGAAATACAATGCCATTTACCATGCCGATACCGTTCAAACCATGGGGCATTACCCGCATAACGTACGCGAGCTTAAAGCACATTTTATTGTTTGCGCAGCGCACAAGCTCCACGGACCTAAAGGTGTTGGCTTTTTATATGTAAACAGTAACATTAAAATTCCACCGATGATTTATGGTGGGGCTCAAGAACGCAACATGCGTGGCGGTACCGAAAATGTATATGGTATTGTGGGCTTAGCTAAGGCTTTAGAAATTGCTTATGCTGAAATGGATCAGCATCAGGCCTATATTCAGGGCTTAAAAGATTACCTGAAAGCACAGTTAATCGCCGAAATCCCGGGTATTGCTTTTAATGGCGAAACCGATGCCGATAAAAGTTTATATACTGTACTGAATGTATCGTTCCCTGAGATGGATATGGCTGATATGTTGTTGTTTAATTTAGACATCAATGGTATCTGTGCTTCTGGTGGCAGTGCTTGCTCTTCTGGTTCAAATATTGGCTCGCATGTGTTAAACGGTATTAATGCCGATCCAAACCGTCCTTCGGTGCGCTTTTCATTTAGCAAATACACTACAAAGGAAGAGTTAGATTATGTAATAGAAAAAGTTAAAATGGTAGTAAAGCAAAATGCTTTGGCTTAAAATATCATTAACCAAATAGGAGAGTCCCGGTGAGAATCGGGACTTTTTTTTGTTGAAAAAAAAATAGCTGATTTTTTTGGAAGGCAAAGGCAGCATTTCATTTTGAGGTTAGTCCTGCTTTCCATTTCAAGTCCTCGCTGCGCTGTGAGCTTTACACTTCAATCAGGTTTACATACAGATGTCGGTGCTGCTATTTAAGGTTACGGCATAACGCAAAAAGAAGAATTAACTTTAAAACAAATCTCTACGCTCTGCAGCCCATAATAGAATTACAAGCTGTGCCACCTAAACCTGATCAGAACGAGCATCCCGATTCTTCATCGGGATAAAGTGGAGAGCAGGACGGTACTTGCCTAAATACCACTGTACCTGATTTCCAAAATAAAAAATCGCGTTTGAAATAGTTACCGCTTATGTCGAAGCAAAAAAACTCTTGCAAAACTCAAAAATAAAACTTATATTTAATTAAGATAAAGGCAATCCACGCCATTTTAATGTTGTTCCAGAACGAAACCTTATCAAATTTCCCGTGGTATAAGGTTAAGCAAATTTTAAATAGCTTTTTTATTCGCGCATTGTGCAGTTAAAAAGGCATTCTGATTAAAATTGTTAACCCTGAAAACTAACCATGTTTTCAACAATCTATATCGTCATGGAAAAGAGCCAAAACAATCAAAATCTAGAGAACGCGAAGCAGGAAGAAAAATTGAATGAAGAAAGGAAACACATTTACAAGTTTATCCTTAATCCATTTTCGTTTGAATCTTCAAACCATTTCAACAAAATCCATAAAAGAAGATTTCATTCTTTCGGCTGCATTCACGAATTGGGAAAACTTCCGGGAGCAATGTTTTAATTGTGAAAGGTAAACACGTTTAATCAATGCCATTGACTTTTCTTAGGAGAGGCATTTGATCGGCTATGTTGTGAGATAAATGTCTTGCTATGCATCAGGTATGGACTAACCTAGTCTTAATGTCTCGCTAAGACTTTAATTTTTTGCCACGGAAACACCGAAGGCACGAAATATATCCCTCGTTTTTGTCATTCTGAGCGAAGTCGAAGAATAATGACTATCATTAACGGGCTAATAAGTTACTCATCAATAAACCCA
>NZ_JBFTQI010000385.1:0-5544 GCF_056398925.1 Pedobacter sp. 01T416_2 | reverse complement strand
AAATGATACAGGATCAGATGGATACGAATATGTCTTTAAGTCTCCAGCAGGCTTCAGATGAATTGGAAATTAATCCAGCCTATTTATCCCGCGAGTTTTCCAAGTATTTTGATAATCTGTCTTTTGGAGATTATATACGGAAGATGAGGATTGAAAAGGCTATGCTATTGATAGAAACAACAACATATTCATTAACCGAGATTGCCTATCTTACCGGATTTTCAGACCAGAGTCACTTTAATAGAATCTTTAAGAAACAAGCCGGAGAAAACCCGTCGTTTTACAGAAAAAAACACCAAAAAGGTAAAACGGATACAAATAGTTAAATCCGTACAATTATAGTGCCTTACGAATAAGCAATATTGTAATAAAATACAATTTGCTGATGAAAGAACAAACAGATAAAGCCAAACCGCTATACTCATTAGCCGAAATTACAACGTATTTCCTAAAATTGGGTACTTGGGGCTTTGGCGGTCCCGTTGCGCTGGTAGGCTATATGCAGCGTGATCTGGTTGAGCAGAAAGGCTGGCTGAGCGAGGAAGAATATAAAGAAGGGCTAGCGCTTGCGCAACTGGCGCCCGGGCCTCTTGCCGCGCAGTTGGGTATCTATATCGGTTTTGTACACTATGGCTTAATTGGCGCTACTTTAACAGGTTTAGCCTTTGTACTGCCATCCTTCATCATGGTGGTTTTGCTTGGTATGGCCTACCAGCAATATGGTGGGCTGGCATGGATGCAAGCAGTATTTTATGGTGTAGGCGCCGCCGTAATCGGTATCATTACCATGAGTGCTTATAAACTTACCATTAAATCAATCAGCAAACTGGAACTTGCTGCCATCAAATCCAAATGGCTTTTATGGGTGTTCTATATCATTGGAATCGTGATCACCGTGGTTACCGAAAAAGAGCAAATCTTACTTTTTCTAGCTTGCGGCATCCTGTATATGCTCATTAAGGCCCCACCACAATGGATTAAAAAGCCTTCAACTCTCCACGCAGGAATATTGTTCAGTACTGGTTTTTGGCACTATGAAAGCAAGACCTTACAAGATATTGGCTGGTTTTTCGTTAAGGCAGGAACATTTGTATTTGGTAGCGGACTGGCCATTGTACCTTTCCTGCATGGTGGCGTAGTAAAGGAATTTGGTTGGTTAACGGAGGCTCAGTTCGTAGACTCGGTGGCAGTTGCCATGATCACGCCTGGGCCCGTAGTAATTACAGTAGGATTTATCGGTTATCTTGTCGCAGGGTTTCCAGGGGCCTGTGTTGCGGCGTTAGCTACTTTTCTGCCCTGCTACATTTTCACAGTAGCTTTAGCACCCTCTTTCAAAAAGGTTGCAAAAAATAATAGCGTTAAAACATTCGTTGAAGGAATTACTGCCGCTGTGATTGGTGCACTCGTTGGTTCAGTAATTGTGATCGGTATGCGTTCTATAAAAGACATTCCAACAGCATTGATCGCAGTAGCAGCTATACTTTCACTTATCTACATCAAAAAATTACAAGAACCCTACATCATTGGTGTAGCGGCTGCGATAGGACTACTCATTAAATTCTTCTAACTTCTCATTATGTATAAAATTTCTACAAAACCGCCAATTAAGCACAGTATATTTCTACTTGTTTTCACTACGTTACTAAATTTATCAACAAAAGCGCAACAAACGGGTCAAAACCAGGCTTATCCAAAGATAACCGGTTATTTCAGCTTGCTTCACCCCATCGGTTCCTGGGATAAAAATGGATTTCATGATAACTTTTCGGATGTATACACGCTTGCATTTCCATTTGGAATAAACATTTTAAAGAGTGATAAATTCGGGGTCAGTTTCGAGATTGCCCCGAGTATCCGTACCGAACATAATATTTCTAAGGTAAGTTCAGTATTATTTCATCCGGGGGCAATGTTCAGGTTCAAACATGGCTTTACTTTTATAGGTCGTGCAGCATTTGAAACCAATGGCCGTTATGGCTTTACACCGGTTTTGAACCAGGTTGTAAAAAAAGGAAAAGATGTGAGCCTGTATCTTGCATTGCCTTTCCCTGTGAGATTCGGCAACAATTTACCAGCATCACTATCCACGGGTTTACAGGTGGGTGTTAGTTTTTAAATAAGTGACGGTACAAATGGTATTGGATGTTAAGTGAAGGCTTAAAGCAAGCCGCTTTGTAGTAGTAAAACATAAATGTTCAGAAAAATATTGTAACTATTTGATTACATAGAATTTGTTTATATATTAGATTCATCTGATCATTAAATATTAACCTAAACTAACTTAAACATGAAAAACACCAAATTTTTATCACTAACCATGGTATGCGCTTTATTTTTCTGCATATCTTCTTGTAAGAAAAACAAAACTTCTGAAGAAACTGACAACAAAGCCGAAATATCAGCAAGTACTTTACAACAAATAAAAAGCTTAGGATTTAGCGTCGAAAATGCACGTAAAGTTGATAACGGTTACCTGGTTGAAGGCGACATTCTGCTAACAGATGCCAACTTAAATGAAAAGTCTTTAAGTCCTAATTTAAATATTGCTGAAACCGAGCAGTACCGCACAACCAATCTTGTTAAAGCACTGCCACGCGTGATTACAATTTCTGTTACAAATTTACCACAGGTGTACAGTGATGCTGTTGACCTGATGATTTCAAGGTACAATTCGTTGGGCCTGCGCATGACTTTTCAAAGGGCAAGTACAGGTACTACAGGTAACATTGATGTATTTGGATTTAACGAAGGGCCAAGTGGTGGTTACATCACTTTAGGTTCATCTGGTTTTCCTACTTCAAGCGGCGAACCATTTAATCAGGTTAAAATGAATACGAATGTTAATGCCTACGGAACTAATCCTAATTTATTATATGTAGCCTCAGTTTTGCAACATGAAGTTGGACATTGTATAGGATTCCGTCATACAGACTATATGAACAGAGCATATAGCTGTGGAGGAAGACGTTCTAACGAAGGAACAGCAGGAGTTGGCGCGATACAAATCCCAGGCACACCATCAAAAGCAGATGCAGAATCATTTATGCTGGCTTGCTCTAACGGGGGCGATCGTACATTTAATGCAAATGATGTAATTGCAATGAATTACCTTTATAAATAAACCAAATACAGATCAAATAAAAAAGTATAGATCAGATAAAAAAAGAGGGAGCTGAAAAGTCTTCCTCTTTTTTTTGAACTGAAAAGGCTGGAAAATGTATTTTTTTTATGCTTTAACGAAAGAGCCTTAAAAAAAACCACAAATATAGCACAAACAACAAAGAACAATATAATTCAGAAAAAAAATCACCATTTTTCAATCAATAACATGTGGCCCACTTCATCTTTACATCATCGTGTTAAATTCAATCCTTATTCTGAACCTATCAATTGAAAATCCTTAACATTATTTTCAATTATCCTTACAATTCTTAATAATTTCTTAATTCTAATTGACAAAATCCCTAATCGGGTTAAGGCATCTTTGTGGGAAATTCACAGGGCAAGAACAATCGTTTGTTTCTGTGAATGATCCAAACAATCATAACCAATCATTCATGAAACAAAACTACAAAAAGACCTACTTGTCTTTAATTGGCAAATGGCAATATCTTGTTGCAATCCTCCTTTTCTTTTCATTAAATGCCCATGCTCAAGGCGGCAAAACAATAACGGGTAAAGTTGTTGATGAAACCAACCAGCCATTACCAGGCGTAACAGTTAAAATAAAAGGCAGCAATTTAGGAACATCAACTGATACTAATGGCGTTTATACCATTCAGGCAAAACCATCTGATGTACTAACATTTTCTTTACTTGGAAGTTTAACCAAAGAATTTCCGGTTAATAACCAGGCTAAAATAAATGTAATCCTTGTTTCGGATAATCAAACCCTGAAAGATGTTGTGGTTATTGGCTATGGTACCGCTAACAAAAAAGATTTAACAGGTGCGGTAACTTCTGTAAAATCAGAAGAATTTAATCAAGGTGTTTTGGTTAACCCAGCACAACTTTTACAAGGTAAAGTTGCAGGTCTGAATGTTACTAAAAGTGGCGATCCGAATGCTAAACCTTCTACTATTTTACGTGGTCCGTCCACTTTACGAGAAGGTGCTGCACAAGAGCCATTTTACGTTATCGACGGTGTTCCTGGCGCTTCAATTGATTTATTGGCTCCGGCCGACATAGAAAATATCGACATTTTAAAAGATGCATCTTCAACTGCCATTTATGGTTCAAGAGCCGCAAACGGTGTAATCATTGTAACCACAAAACGTTCTAAAAGCGGCCAATCTCGCCTAAATTATAGCGGTTATGCTGCCGTAGAGAAAGTTTCTAAAAAATATGATATGCTTTCAGCTCCTGAGTTGAGACAATACCTTTCAGATAATAAGCAAACTTTAAATGCTGTAGATGATGATGGTTCGGACACAAACTGGCAATCACTTTTGGAAAGAACAGGTTATTCTCAAAATCATAATCTTTCTTACGGTGGCGCTGGTCAAACATCRGATTATGGTGCAAGTGTGAATTACCTAGATAATAAAGGGATTCTTAAAAATACATCGCTAAAAAGAACAATTGTTCGTGCTTTCCTTAACGAGAAGTTTTTTAATGATAGGCTTAAACTGGGTTTAACCATAACTAATAGCAATTCGAAAAGTTCTGATGTATATCAATCACAAGCACTTCCAAATATGCTTTTCTATTTGCCAACAGTAAATCCTTTTAATACTGATGGCAGCTATAAAGAGAACTACAACCGCACCGGGAGTGGAACCAGAAATCCATTATCAATTGTTGATAATAACGTAATCGATAACTTAAACAATAAAACGTTGATTAATGGTATGGCTCAGGTAAATATCATTGATGGACTAAAGTTTACAGCCAGCGTTTCTTCTCAAAGAGACCAAAATAACTACAGTACTTATTTAAACAGTCAATCGGGATTAGCCAGAGGCGTAAACGGACAAGCGCAAAAAATTGATGTCCTAAACAAAAGCCAGGTTTTAGAGGGTTATTTCAACTATGATAAAACTTTTGGAAAACATAGTTTAAAATTGCTTGGAGGTTATTCATGGCAAGAAGATAGAACGAATGACGGTTTTGGCGTAACTACACAAAATTTTTCAAATGATAATTTAGGCTATAACAACCTGTTTTTGTCTAATCCAAGTTTGCTCTCTCAAATAGCCTTTAATAATGCGCCAATATCTACTTTAAGATTAATTTCATATTATGGCAGGGTTCAGTACAACTATAATGAGAAATATTTATTTCAGGCATCTTTAAGAGATGATGGCTCTTCCGCATTCGGAAAAAATAATCGTTGGGGTCTATTCCCGGCTGTTTCTGCAGGCTGGAGAATTATTGGCGAAGATTTCATGCAGTCGGTTCCGGTGATTAGTGATCTAAAACTTCGTGCTGGTTATGGCGTATCTGGTAACAGTTTAGGTTTCGACGCCGTGTGCTGCATGGAACTGATCGAGCACGTGCCCGATCCGGCTGCCCTGGTCGGCGACCTGGTACGCATGGTGAAGC
>NZ_JBFTQI010000384.1:0-5578 GCF_056398925.1 Pedobacter sp. 01T416_2 | reverse complement strand
CAGGTAAGGCATAAATTTAGCATACTTATGACCGATGTTTGGCTTAGCAATATCATCCCTTACAAAAACAATGATCGGTTCGATTAAAGACTGTAAACCTTTTGGCGCCTTACCAACGCGTTTTTTATACGTCCTAGCGACTGAAATGAATACAATTAAAATAATCAAAATCGCCACGAACATCGCGGCAACGTTTTTAGTAATTGAGAAATCTAAAACAGACTTACTAGCTTCTTCATCGACCTTTCCATCAGCACCAACTACCTTTACATGATCTTCCTCTAAGCGATAGTTATTGTATTTACCATTATAATCATGTTCTCCATGATGGAAGTTACCAGAAGAGAAAACCTCCAGCCCGTTACTAGTGTACAAAATTACAGGGAGAGGCAATGAAGTATGCCCCCAAAGATGCCACATATGCGAATCGGCAATGTGTTCCATAATTACCTTAGTTGGCTCGAATTTTTCTTCACCATGCTTAGCAGCGCCATGCTCACCAGAAACTGCTTCGGCAGATCCGGCTACAACACTATCAACAGGAACAACAGCGCTATCAACCTGAGCGAAAGTATCAATTTTGATAGATAAAAACGCGATTAAAAGCGTAAAAACAACAATTAGTCTTTTAACTTTCGACACAAAAACTTGGTTACAATCCATTTATTGGCAGTTTTTTACTTTAAATTTTGGTGGCGCAAGTTACGTAACAAACAGTAAATTTCAAAGGCCGTAAACAATAAATATAAAGAAAAAAAATTAAGCAGAAATATTAGCCCAATCCCCTTCGCTTTTATACTGTAAATCAACACAAAAGCCATACAAAAAATCATCTTCACCGCAATTGATCCCATAATAGCCATTATACCTACTTCCGGATCACGTTTTATACCGATATCCACAAGCATATAAGCCACGTAAGTGATGCCGGCCAAAAAGCCAAACATCACCCAAAAGTTATTTACAAACAATTGTTTATCAGGAAATACGACAGGTAAAACGGCAATTACACCTATTAAAAGGCCTACGAAAATGAAATAGATACTGGTAAATTTGGCTAGAGTCAATGTATAATTTCTTAGCAGATAAAAACTTTTGCAAAGGTAAGGTTTTTAGTATCAAGTAAGTAGTGTGGGAGATAATTATTATGAAGGTTGGTTAACTGTTTAAATTGATTAATCGGTTAACTGAGGTAAATTGTTCTATTGCTGGATTGTTAAATTGCTTCATTGTTGGGCTCATCTCGTTCAACAATCTAACAATACAGCCATTTAGCAATTATTTAGTGGCCTGCCTAATGGCCTGGTATAATGCAATCCCCACCCCTGCCAAAGCAAAAGCAGCAGTAATTAAATTAGTTTTGCTGTTTCTGTACTCATCAATCTTATAGCCAATAAAAGTAAGCAGGCCAATGGTAGCAATCATCTGGAAGCCAATGGCCGAATATTTGGCGGCCGCATTTACCTTTTTCTTTGTATCTTCTTCTTTCGGATTTTCCATTTTTTAATGCAATAATTAAATTAACTTTGAATAATTAAAATTTGTTACCAAATAAAATATTTTTCTACATATATTGTTTATTGTATATCCACCTAAGAGATTTATCATACTTGAAAAATTACGCTAACAAAAACTTAAATCCCTTCTTCATCCTTATAAGTGTCCTCCTTATTTATGGCTGTGTCGCAAATAAAGATACAGCAGTAGATCGCAGGTTTCAAAACTTAACGGCAAGGTATAACTATATCTACAACTCCAATGTTTTACTAACCGAGTACAATGAGAGCCTATTACAAAGTTACGCCGATAATTATGAGAAAACCCTACCCGTTTACCTCGATCCAGAGCCGCAGGTAAATCTGGTACTCACACCAGGAATAGCCAATAAACAGCTTGATGAAGTAATTACAAAAGGACAAACCGTTATAAACGATAAAAGTTTCAGTAATTATATTGATGATGCCTATATGCTTTTGGGTAAAGCAAATTATTTAAAAGGCAATTATTTTATCGCATCAGAATATTTCGATTATACAGCAAAAACCTATAATAACGATTTAAAAACATTCATTATGGCGATGAACTGGAAAGCGCGTAGCCAAATGCAATTGAACAATATGGTGCTTGCCGATAAAATTATTGACACCATGTTGCGTGCCTCTGACGAGCTGAAGAAAGATCTGGCAGAACCTTTAGCCACTGCCGCTCAAATGCGTATTTATCAAAAACGCAATAAAGAAGCTATTCTTTTTTTAGAATCGGCAATTACGCTTCCGGCAGAAAAACAGCTGCGTATACGCTGGCGCTTTATCCTTGCCCAATTGCAGGAGAAAGAGAAAAATCTTCAGGATGCTTATGCCAATTTCACTAAGGTTGAAAAAAGCAACGCACCGTTCGAGATGTATTTTCATGCCAATTTAAACCGCATTAAACTAAGGGCATTGCTCAGTGGCGTAAAACTGAATAAGGAAGAACAGCTGCTTGCTTTGTTAAAAGATGATAAGAATTTCGATTATACCGATCAGATTTATTATCAGGTTGGAGAGCTCTTTTCTGCAGAAGGAAACTTTGTAAAAGCCGAAGAAAATTACCACAAATCAGTTGCAAAAAGCACCAGAAACCAAACTCAAAAGGCCTTGTCCTATTTAAGAATTGCCGACTTAAATTTTAAAGCGTTTAACAACTACATTAAAGCAAAACTGTATTACGATAGTACGGTGATGATTTTACCTAAAAACTTTCCTGACTACGACAACATTGTTAAAAAGGCCGATAACCTGAAATATTTAACTGATAGGTATACCATTATTGCCAAAGAACATACCGCCCAGGCTATTGCCAAACTTCCTGCAGGCGAGCGCGAGGCTAAGGTTAAAGCTTATTTAACACCTAAAGTTGAGGTGAGCAATACTGGAGGGGTAATCAGCAATCAATATTTAAATGATCCTGAATTCCCAAATCGATCGTTAAATGCTTCGAATAATACTGCGGGGAACACCTTTTACTTTAATAACAATGCTGCAATAAGCAATGGTTTTGGCGATTTCAAAAAACGCTGGGGCAACAGACAGCTGGAAGATAACTGGCGACAAAGCATCCGTTCATCAGCCCAGGAAACCAATCAGGTTTTGGCAGGAGGAAATGTAGCCACAGGAATAACGCCTGCAAATGGAGAAACGAATCAAACAGCTGCAGACCAAACCACATTAGAAAAACAGTTTTTGGATGGTTTGCCAACCACTCCCGCATTATTGGCTACCTCCGATCAAAAAATCATTGATGCTTATTTCGAAATCGCCAGCTTCTATCAACAAGAGCTAAACGACAAAGCGGAAGCAAATAAGATTTACCTGGAACTAATTAAAAGATATCCGGACAATAACCACTTAGTTGCCATTTACTACAGTTTACATCTAAATTACAAGGGTGTTGATGAAGTAAAATCAGATCAGTATAAACAATTGGTGCTCACTAAGTTCCCTGAATCTAATTTTGCAAAGAATATCTTAGATCCATCATACTCGGCCAAACAAACTGAAATGGAAAACATTGCCATTAACAACTACAATGTAGCCTTTGATGCTTATGCGAAAAAAGATTATCCAGGGGTAGTAAAACAGGCGGATGATAACATTACGGCTTTCCCTAACAATGATTTAGCACCACAGTATGCCTATCTAAAAGCAATTGCTGTCGGCCGCACCGCTAAGGTTGATGCGCTGCTTACTGAATTTAATTTGATTACCACGCTTTATCCAAACGATAAAATTATTACCCCATTGGTCCGCGATCATTTAAAATATATTGAGGCAAATTTGGAAGAGTTTAAACAACGGCCGCTTGCCCTTATCGATTTTGATCCAAATGCGCCACGTTTTGTAAGTCAGGCTACACCAATTGCCGTTCCAACAAAACCCTTAGTAACTGATAATGCCACTGTAAAAACAGCAGACCCTACCACTGTATCTAAACCTGTTGAGATTAAACYGGCCGATCCTAACAAACCGGTCAGCATTTTTAGTGCAGCTAAATCAGAAGAGTATTATTATGTGATCGATGTTGCCGACGCAACTTTAACCTTAAGTTCATCGCGTTTCGGAATAGGCCAGTTTAACCGTGGTAATTACCCCGATAATGATTTGGAACATAAATTGGTAGAGTTAGATAATGATCAGCTGATTTACATTACGAGTTTTATCGATCTTGAAGACGCCAAAATTTACGAATCAAGCATTACAGGCCAGTTAAAGAACATTATGAAAGTTCCAGCTAACTTATATAAAGGCTTTATCATCAGCAAAGAAAACTTCGAAAAGCTAACAGACCGATCGCGCATTAACGAGTACCTGGAGTTTTTAAAAGACAATTACAAATAAAGTAATATGGTTTAAGCTGGCGGAGAAAAACCTATTCTATAAAAAATTAATAAATTTGCATCCAAATCTTCTATTCTGGAGGTGATTGGAAAATAACAACACAAAATGAACAAGTCCCTTTCTGCACAAGAAACAAAAAGATATAGTTTAATCATCTGGAAAATACTAATCGGGGGAATTGCCCTGTTTGCTATTTTCATTTCGATGGTAGGCTTGGGCCTTTTTGGTGCGCTACCTTCTTTCAGGGATATCGAACATCCAAAAAGCAACCAGGCTTCAGAAATTATTGCCGAGGATGGCCGGCCATTAGGCACCTATTTTGTTCAAAACAGATCGAATGTTACTTATAAAGATATTTCGGAAAATGTAATCAACGGGCTGATCGCGACGGAAGATACCCGCTTTAAAGAACACTCGGGCATAGATTTCAAACGTACCTTCACCATTATCGGTTATAATTTAATCGGTAAAAAACAAGGTGCAAGTACCATTACACAGCAATTGGCAAAAAATCTTTTCCCTAGAGAATCGAACCTGAATTTTTTCTCGCTGGTGTTAACCAAGTTTAAAGAGTGGATTGTTGCCGTTAAATTGGAACGCAACTATACCAAGGAAGAAATTATTACCATGTATTTAAACACGGTTGATTTTGGTAACCAGGCTTATGGCATAAAATCGGCTGCCAGGGTTTATTTTAACACTACCCCTGATAAACTTACTTTAACAGAGGCTGCAACGCTTGTAGGGATGCAAAAAGGGATAACCATGTACTCGCCAACCCGTCACCCCGAACGATCAAGAGACCGCAGAAATACCGTAATGGCCATGATGGTTAAATCGGAGCTCTTAACCCAGCAAGAATTTGACGAGCAAAAAGAAAAACCTTTAAACCTGCATTTTAATGCGGCAACAGTTAACGATGGGATTGCACCATATTTCCGTTCGGTACTGAAGAATGATATTAAAAACATTTTTCAGGAGCAGTCGATTACCAAACCTGATGGCACACCTTACGATTTAGACCGTGATGGTTTGAAAATTTATACCACATTGAATTATGATATGCAGGTATACGCCGAAGAGGCGCAAAAAGAATATATGAAGATCTTACAGGCGCAGTTTATCGCCAGCTGGAAAGGCAGAAACCCTTTTAAGGATAAAGCTTTACAGATTGAACAGGGCATTAAAAGATCAGACCGTTA
>NZ_JBFTQI010000383.1:0-5580 GCF_056398925.1 Pedobacter sp. 01T416_2 | reverse complement strand
GTGTGCCTGCGCCTAAACTTCCACCGGTAACCATAATGGTCTTTTTCAATGGATCGAGCTTTAACAGTTCGGCACCCTGAAAATGTTTTCCTTTAATATCAACTACTTCCTGGCGGACAGGATTTCCTGTTTTTAAAATCCGATCAGCTGGAAAAAACTGATCCATATCATCAAAGGCAACACAGATTTTTGAAGCCTTTTTACCTAACCATTTATTAGTTATTCCGGCATAAGAATTCTGTTCCTGGATGAGGTAAGGAATTCCTTTCAACGAAGCTGCATACAATAGTGGGCCCGAGGCATAACCACCAACACCTACTACGGCATCGGGCTTAAAATCATTGATAATCTGCATGGCTTTGCGAACACTACCGATTACCTTGAACGGGAGCGCGAGATTTTTAATAATCGAGCCGCGTTGCATCCCACTAATATTTAACCCTATAATTTTATATCCGGCTGCAGGAACTTTTTCCATTTCCATGCGGCCTATTGCACCCACAAACAAAATCTCACAGGTTGGCACCATGCGTTTTAGCGCATTGGCTATGGCCACGGCGGGAAAAATATGCCCGCCGGTGCCACCACCTGATATGATAATTTTTGGGGAATTATTCATTTTATATTTAATTATTGAATGATAGAATTTTGAATGAGTGAGTGCTACAGGCAATCCTCCATTCTTTCATTTCAATCATTCGCTCTTTCAATCACTATTTATTATTACTTACTGTTTTTCTTGCTTTAGCTACAATTGCCAAAATTTCATTTACTTCTTTTAATAATGGTTGAGCTTTAACTAAATCCGAAATTCCAGATTCGGTTAAAATTTCAATCCAAAAAGCTGTTTCATCAGCCTCTTCTACAACTATGCTAAGTTTTGCGTAAAACTCAGCTTTTGACCTACTTCTACAAGCTGCTCTATAATTTGATCCAACTGAAGAAGAGGAACGCATAAATTGCCTACCTAATATTCTTGCTTCTTCTGTTTTCGGTAATGCTTGATAGAACTTAATTGAATCTAAAACCAACTTTTTTGTTCTTGCTTTTATCGCTGTTACAAAATCTATTTTACTAACATTCTCCATCATTTATTAATTTTAATTTCAACTTTAAAACTTTGGGATGTTTTATTCAATTTCTAATTCACTCAATTATTAATCATTGCGTAAATTCAATCATTCACTAATTCAATCATTAATTAAGCTATTGCAGGTATTTCACCTATTATTATTTTATTTTTTACTTTCTCTTTTTCTTCTTTTGTTAACGCATTTGCATTTTCTTCTACATCACGGCTTACGCTGAGTATAATCCCGAAGGCCACACTGGTAAAGATCATTGATGTACCACCCATACTTACCAACGGAAGCGGAACCCCTGTTACCGGCCCCAACCCTACCGCTACCGCCATGTTTGCAAAGGCCTGTATGGTCAGACTGAAACTCAGTCCGGCTGCCAGGAGCGCGCCGAAGGCCTTGGGCGCCCGGGTTACGATCTTGATACATCGGTATAAAAGCACCAGGTATAGTATCATAATTACAATTCCTCCCACAGTTCCCCATTCTTCAATAATAATGGCGAAAATAAAATCGGAATACGGGTGTGGTAGGAAATTGCGTTGTGTACTATTACCTGGTCCTTTACCAAAAACACCACCAGTAGCCAAAGCAATTTTTGCCTGGTCTGCCTGGAAAGTTTTATCTGAATGCTGCATTTCAGGATGCATGAACGTATTGATACGCGACATGTACGTTTTTCTTCTTGGGCCCAAAAAGAAAACAAACAACAGGAGCACAAAGCCACCTGCACAAACAATCGCGATCTGTTTAATACTGATCCTACCGATAATTAACAGCAAAATACTTACACCAAACAGCATTAATGCTGTAGATAGGTTGGCCAGTGCGATTAAAACAAACACCACACAAACCGAACCCATAATTGGTATAAATGATTCTTTAACATTTTTAATATTTTCTTGCTTTTTGGTTAGCATCCTGGCCAAAAAGGTGATCAATGCCAGCTTTGCTAAATCAGAAGTTTGAAACGTCAATCCGATTACCGGTATTTTAACCCATCTTGATGCATCGTTCAAATTTGTTCCGAATATTAATGTATAAAACAGCAACGGAATGGTAACGATCATCAATACCTTTGAAATACCCGCATAATAACGGTAATCGAGCAGGTGGGCAATATAGATCATCCCGATACCCATCAGCACAAAAATTAAATGTTTGGTGAGCAAAAGCTTTTCTACCGTTTCTCCTTTTTTATATGCCAAGGTACCTGTTGCACTATACACTGCCATTACAGATATAAGCGAAAGCAGGATGATGATCAGCCAGATCCACCTATCGCCTTTTGTTTTATTAAGTAGTGCTTGGAACATATATTGTACCTCCTATTATAATTCTCTAACTGCCGCTTTAAACTGGTTACCGCGGTCTTCGTAATTTTTGAACAGATCGAAACTGGCACAGGCTGGCGATAACAAAACCGCATCGCCACGTTTAGCCAAATGGAAAGCAATCTGTGCTGCTTCATCTGCCGAAAAAGTATTTACAATTACTTCTACATCATCCTCGAAAGCATCGTGAATACGTTTGTTATCCTTACCCAAACAAACGATAGCCTTAACCTTACTTTTAACCAGATCTTTAAGCATGTTGTAATCGTTTCCCTTATCAACACCGCCCATAATCAATACTACATCACTGGTCATACTCTCTAAAGCATACCAGGTAGAGTTCACATTGGTGGCTTTACTGTCGTTGATAAAATCGATCCCCGAAATTTTGGCCACATGCTCTAACCTGTGCTCAATATTTTTGAAATTGCCCATGCTTTCGCGGATGGTCTCATTTCTTAATTCTAAAACTTTAGACACAATGCCTGAGGCCATAGAATTGTAAATGTTGTGCTTGCCCTGTAAGGCTAAATCTGAAATAGACATGGTTAGTTGGTTATTTGGTTCTGTAAGGATATGTATAGTAGTTTCTTCTAAATAAGCACCCAGTTCTACTTTTTTAGTAATTGAAAAGGGAAAGGCTTTCGCCACAGGCTTAATCAACTCGATGGCTTTTAGGCTCTCTTCGTCATCTGCACAATAAATGAAAATATCTTCTGCTGTCTGGTTTTGAACAATCCGCATTTTAGATGCAGCATAATTCTCCAGTTTATAATCGTAACGATCTAAATGATCCGGTGTAATGTTAAGTAAAACTGCTATATCGGCTTTAAATGCGAACATATCATCAAGCATGAAACTTGAGATTTCCAGTACATAATATTCGTAATCTTCTGTAGCCACCTGTGCTGCAAAACTCTGTCCGATATTACCAGCCAGACCCACATTTAAACCCGCATTTTTTAGGATGTGATAGGTTAATAAACTCGTAGTCGACTTACCGTTTGAACCCGTAATGCAGATGGTTTTTGCATTGGTATATCTTTTGGCAAATTCAATTTCCGAAACCACAGGAACACCTTTTGCGACCAATTTTTTAATAATTGGGGCTGTAGGCGGAATACCCGGACTTTTAATTACCTCTGTTGCATTTAAGATCAGTTCTTCGGTATGTTTTTCAGATTCGAACGGAATGGAAAGTTTTTCTAATGCAGCTTTATATTTGTCGGTAATTACACCGTAATCGGAAACAAAAACATCGAAACCTTTTGCCTGAGCCAATTTTGCAGCGCCAACTCCACTTTCGCCGGCACCAAGAATAACCACACGGCCGTGCCCGGTCATCGCTGACTTAGTATTGCTTGATGTGATATTATTCGTGCTCATTATTATTTTTTAGTATCAAGTGATAAGTATCAAGACCGGATACCATCACATTTTAATTTTTTTACCTTATTTTTTATTTACCACTAAGGGTATTTTAATTATTATTCTATCTTTTGCCTTTCAGCTTTAGTCTTTTGGCTTTTTACCTCAGTTTCAATGTTACAATGGTCATAATTGCCAGCATGATTCCGATAATCCAGAAGCGGGTTACAATTTTGGCTTCATGATATCCTTTTTTCTGGTAATGGTGGTGTAAAGGCGACATCAGGAAAATCCTGCGGCCTTCGCCAAATTTCTTCTTGGTATATTTAAAATAAGACACCTGCATAATTACCGACACCAGTTCTACCAGGAATATTCCACATAAAATCGGAATCAACAGCTCTTTGCGGATCATGATGGCAAATGAGGCGATGATTCCCCCAATGGCCAAACTTCCGGTATCGCCCATAAAAATCTGCGCCGGGTAAGAGTTATACCAAAGAAAACCTACGCAGGAACCCACAAATGCACCTGCAAAAATCATCAGCTCTGCAGAGTTTGGGATATACATAATATTGAGGTAATCGGCCATAATGGTATTACCCGATACATAAGCCAAAATACCCAGGGTGATCCCGATTACTGCCGAAGTTCCTGTAGCTAAACCATCAATCCCATCGGTAATGTTTGCCCCGTTCGACACGGCGGTAATGATAAATACCGTTACGATCAGGAAGATAAAAAATGCATATTTATGGTAATCGGCACCTAAAAACTTTAATACCTTTGCATAATCGAACTCATTGTTCTTATAAAAAGGCATATTGGTTTTAGTCGATTTTACATCTTGTGTATAATAAAAGGTTTCTCCTTTTTGGCGCAGTACCATCGGAACCGTAGAAGTACTTTTTACATCGTCCTGTACAGTTTCCCTTACCACAATATTTGGATGGAAGTACATGGTGCAACCTACAATTAAGCCTAAACCAACCTGACCAACTACTTTAAAACGACCTGCTAAACCTTCTTTATTCTTTTTGAAAACTTTGATATAATCATCTAAAAAGCCTACAGTGCCCATCCAGATTGTGGTGATTATCATTAAAATCACATAGATATTGGAGATATTGGCAAACAACATGGTTGGAATAAGAATGCCCAGCAAAATAATAATACCACCCATTGTCGGTGTACCTTGTTTTTGCATCTGTCCTTCTAAACCTAAATTCCTTACTGTTTCTCCAACCTGTTTTTTATGTAGGTAATCAATCAACCTACGTCCGTAAACGGTGGTAATTACCAATGATAAAATAATAGAGATAGATGCACGGAAAGTGATGTACTGAAACAACCTTAACCCAGGTATATCATAATGCTTATGCAGGTATTCGAATAATAAATATAACATTAGCTGATTGGTTTTAATTGTTCAAGTAAAATTTCTTTATCATCAAAATGGTTCCTTACGCCATTAATTTCCTGATATTTCTCATGCCCTTTACCAGCAACAAGAATAATGTCTCCTGGCTGCGCTAAATGGCAGGCTGTTTTTATTGCTTCTTTTCTATCTAAAATGGATAGGGTTTTACGCTTATTGCTTGGTGACACACCTGCTTCCATTTCGCTGATAATCGTCTGTGGATCTTCCGTTCTGGGATTGTCGGAGGTCAGGATCACTTTATCGCTCCAATCGCATGCTACCTGAGCCATAATAGGGCGTTTGGTTTTATCACGATCTCCCCCGCATCCAATCACTGTGATTACCTGTTCGGTTCCTTTGCGGATATTGGCAATGGTAC
>NZ_JBFTQI010000382.1:0-5583 GCF_056398925.1 Pedobacter sp. 01T416_2 | reverse complement strand
ATAACATACAGGGTAATTCTCTTGCCCTTGAGGTATTTCTCCATTTACCCAATGTTTTAGGTAGTTTTCACTATCTTTTGGTTTATAATTTGAAGCCTTTACAAAAGCCTGATATTGTTTGTTTGTCACAGGTTTTCTATCAATAAAATAACGTGGAAGTGTTACCTTTCTGGCTGTATCCTCAACAGGTTGTTTTGTAAACCAATGAAATTCTTGCTCTGCTTTAAAGACAAATGTACCTGAAGGAATTTCAGCCATTCCTTCAGGAGTTCTGGCTGCTTTTGGCGTTTTGGTTGACTCATGTAATAAACGTAAATACCCATAAGGGATGCCTACAATACAGTTGTCTATCACTTTATTGTTTTTATACAGTTCAATTTTGAAATTGCCCTCATATTGTCCAAAAACATCAAATAATTTTATTCGATTATTACCCGATTTTAATAATAAGGGAGCTAAAGCCATTTGATCAACAGCTGTAATTTTAATTTCACCTTCGCCCGCATTTACAAACAGTAAGTCATTTTGTCTCTCTAGTTTTACGTTCATATTTTGCGATTGATAATCTGTCTTATCAGCGGGTTTGCTAAATGGCCTGTAAACTAGAACTGGTTCTTTTTTGGATCCTTTTACAATTAGTTCGTCAAGCAAAATATCATGGTCAAAAAGCTGAACAACAATGTCTCCTTGATAAAAAGCCAAATCTTTTTGTATGTTTAAATTATACTTTCCTACGGGTAGTGTTAAAGGCGTTTTATTATAAGCCGGAGAACCCTTCCATACCTTGATACTGCTGCCTTTTGAAGAATAAACGCTTAAATTATCATTCGTTTTTTTAGATTCAAGGAACTTAGGCAATTTTGCAATACAACCCACTTCCCCTTCAGCATTTGTTCCTTTATAAGCTGCATCAAATGAATCAATAGAGGCCGGAATAAGCCATTTTCCACCATTCGAAACGGGTACTAATTCCTGATTATTCCACAAGTCAACAAAATGATATCCAGTTTCTGGAAGCACTTCAAATAATGGACCATTATGCCCTTTTGGATCAACAGAATAAATCGTGTATACTGTCTTATTGTTATTATCCCATTTATTTACCCAAATATCATCAACTGTTGTTGGAATAATCGGACTGTAGTTTTTATCTTGAAAACAATTGTGATTGTTGCGCAACAACTGTGTCATACGACCATAATAACTGTATAAGTCATGTACCCAATCCGTTTTTGGAGAAATATACAAATGCATTTCAGCTCCATACCCACTGAAGAAAGAAATAGCCATATCTCTTTTAACTGTTGTAGTATCAAGAACAGCCTGACGCAAAATGGTAAAATCAGGCTTAATCAGTTTATTTAAATTCAGCATTGGGGGGTAAGATAATGCCGCATGTACACGACCTATAATACAATTTTGCATGTCTCTAGGCGCTGACATTCCTTCCGGAAAAATGACAAACCCTTTGCGCTGTGCATCTACAGCCTGTTGCATCTCTACTTTAGACTCACTTCGAGTGTCAAACATTGTCCCCCATAATTCTGCTTGTTTAACCACTTTGGCCAAACCATCAAATAAAGGTTCAATTCGAGTACTGTTATACATCTGGTTTGTCCCTGCAGGTAAATCCCAAGGCATAAAAGCTGTAAATAATTTGTTGTTGAATTTGTTGAGGGCCATTCGGGACTGATCTCTTACACCATCAATACCTTTTGGCAAACTTTTGAAAACATCAAACTGATTACGTTGATCCATACCCATCATAGGCCATCCATGCCATAGAATAGTATAATCATCACCACCGTAAAGTTGTTTTATCTGCTTGTTGAAATCTTCGTACTGATAAGCCGTTTTGTCCGCATCGTAGAAATAACTATGCCATGCTGCTAAAAAATGTCCGGCATACACATTGCGAACCCATTTTAAATCCTCACGTTCGTACATCGAATTGTCAAATGTTCCTGGTTCTACATCATATAGCATACGATCTTGAAACATCAACCGTAAACCATCTTGCCAAGTACCAATATAATCCGCAAACCAAAGATTGAAAGTTACACCACCCTCAGGGTTCAATTTGGTTTCAAAACGTCTTACCTCACCATTACTTACACTACTTTTATCACGGCGCGATAATGCACAAAAACTATTTCCGTTATCACAATTGATCGTAGCAAAACCCAACTCCCATGCATTATCCGGAACAATGACATTAACTGGCTTATAATTAGGCCGAAACAAATGGGTTCGTGACAATCCATCGTTACCAAATGCAGTAATATAGACATGTTTCTCCGACTCACCAAACGGAACGATATTACCTATACGAAGTGTATCCTTCCCTTCATTTACAAAGGTGATTTTAGCTTTAATACCCCATTTATCGGCCTTTTCAAAAGTATAATTAATTCGTAATTTATTACTGAACACCACCGAACCGTTTTCAGCTTTTCCCATAGTGGTACTGAAAGGCTTGTCGTTTACTAAAAATGAAACTAAAGGAATTTCATATCCTGGTGTTTGAAAACGATTCAGACTTTTAATTTCAAGTCCCTTATTTTTATTTTGTCCTAATTCTATTGATTTTAATGATTGTCCTTGTGTTTTTACACAACAAAACACAAACAAAAAGCTTATCAAATGTGGAATGATTTTCTTCATTGTTTATAGCTTATTATTTTATTGTAGATCCAAACAAAAGTTGGTCAAAACCAAATTCTACTGCGTTTGTTCTACTTGGCGGAGCATTAATAACCTCAACACCAATCTTGTTTTCTCCTTTATTTAGCTTTATTAAACCAAGGTTGATAGTCTTTAATCCAGCTTTATCTGATATTAAATCAAACACAACACTTTTATTATTGAGTGTAAATTTGAATTTTCCAGAGTTGTTTGCAACAGTAAAGACAGCGCTTACTGGTAGCGTATATTTTGCTTTTGAAATAAATACAAGTTCTAATTTGTTACCTATTTTGGCATTGTACCAATCCACTATCATGTTATCTGCCCAACTGGTTTTCACATTATTATCATATGCAAATTCACCACCAGTGGCTTTCTTAAAAATCATACTTTCAGCCTGAATACTAAGTGGTTTAATTTCTTTATTGTACTCAATTTCAGGCGAAATAATATCGGTACGCTTTATTGCAACAGGTCTTTTTGCACCTTCAACATCCGGTTTACTATTTGGATCTTTACAGTGGTTTTCTAGGTAATAAAAGCAAACAGTGGCATAATCAATTGTTGCACGTGTCCAATGCCACATTTCCATATCGAATTTAAAACTTCTCTCAAAAGGGATAGCATCAAGCGAGCGGTAACGTGAATTAACCGTATATCCAGGCACAAAATTTCCGCTTCCATCCGGTTGTGCAATAAACGGATGATTCACAATTTTTTCAGGACGACACCAAGCATAACCATAATAATCTTCAGTACCCGTACCAATATGTGACGGAAAATTTTCTCCATCTACATATATTTTTTCGTCTCCTTCACCCCACCATGCATAAACAGTATTAAATAGTGTAACAGCATCACCAACAAATATCCCCTTTCCAGAAAGAGTAACGTGATTCATATCGAATGGAGCTCCAGCTGTACCTGAATTGTTTTTCATTTCACCCGTTTTTAGATGATAGAAATCTTTCCAGTATGCCCCAAAATACATACTGTTTTCTTCCCATTTCCAAGAACCAACTTCAATTTCTCCCTTGCTCACTTCAACATTTTGGTCTCCCAAGTTTATTACATTCACAGTGCAATTTTTTTCAAACGGCATTACCCACCACGCAGACAAAACGCCATCTTTATTAACCTCGGTATACCAAGTATTTATTTCTCTTATTTGATAACCTGTTCCAAAAAAATCTCCTACCGGACACCAAACAGAAGGAGATGCCTGTTTATTATCAACGCCATCATAAGTAACATTAAGAACTGTACTACGCAATGCTTGTTCTAGATTTTTTGCGTTTAATTTAATAGAGATTTTACGAATTGCTTTTGAGCCATAAAAAGAAATACTCAATTTATCATTGGGTTTAATTTTACCAATGAACTTATATTTTTCTGTTGGAACAGCAATTGTCTTTTTAAATTGAGACAATGTATTTTCAGTGGCAGTTGTTACTGCTTGCGTTTTATTCTTTTCGGATGGTGAATAGCTTGTTATATCTGTGCCATTCTCATACGTACGGTAATTTATATTATAATAAACGGCTTCACCACCGGTTTTTGCACCAGCATCTTTTATATTATCTGATTGATAGGTTACTTTACAATGTTTAGCATAAGGTATTGGAAAATATAAATTATGTCCTCTTGTTTCATATTTGGATAAACGAGAAACCGAAGTAGCTAACGGACTATTAGCCAACTTGTCACCACTTAAAATATCCATTGCTCCTCCCTCAATAACAGGAATACTATCATTATCAATATAGATCCGTAGAATACCTTTGCCGCAATCTTTTCCTGCAAATGTCATCCAAAACCTAACAATCGATCCCGGACCATCTGTATCCATCATTACATACTCCTTCTTGTTTCCTCGTGACTCCGTACGAATAAACATGGATCGATCCCAGTTCGCAAACCAACCTTCCTGATTCGGAGAAACTGTAGCCCTGTCATAACTACTAAACTGGGCACAAGTATATTTATGCGCTGGAAAACGCGCCAAATTATCTCTGTCAACCATTTCACTAAGCAAACTGGCAATACTAATAATTTTATTTTCAGATAATGTTTTAAATGACATCACAACAAATAAAATAATCCCTATGAACAGAAGATATGATTTTTTCATTTAATATAATTTATAAGATAAGGAGCTTCAATCCCTTATTATTAAGTTTAATTATGTGATATATATTAAAAAATGGAATATGAAATTTTTATTACGACGAAGGGGCAAAATGAAATTGCAATAAATCGTAATTCCCGTACTGAACACGCTCTACTCTTATTATATGTATACCCTTTGTCAGCGTAATTTTTGCTTCGTGATAGTAATCTGCGTCATTCACTAATTTGGATAAATCATCTACATTAATTACTATTTTGTCGTCTACATAAATCTTTACAGCATAGGCAACCGAAATACCTATGGTATAATCACCCTTATATGATAAATTTATTTTGGTAGTGGCAACATCTACAAGATTATCAGTAGGCAGTTCATTATATGCTTTGTMATTGCGCCATAATCCCGGTTGTAACTCTTTGAATACTCCTGTCTTTATTGGTTTCTGTTGTAATATTTTTCGGTATACTTCCGGTTGTTTAATAGGATCATTGGTAGAATCTATTTTATACCATTGTAATTCCCAAGGAGTTTGCAGTTCAAATTTTTTATACGAAAAAACAACTGGTTTGTCTTCCGCATTCATCTCTCCTAATTCGGATATAAATTTTTCACCTGTATATTCCAAATCAATCATAATATCTGTAATAGGTTCTCCAACATCTGTTTTTTGAACTATAATTTGTGCTGGAATTGAGCCTTTATTTTTTGAAATAATTTTTACTCCTTTTGTATTTTTCAATTTCCATTTCCCTTTGGGGCCCATTACA
>NZ_JBFTQI010000381.1:0-5589 GCF_056398925.1 Pedobacter sp. 01T416_2 | reverse complement strand
GTTCAACAGTATGGCACAAAAAAGAGAGGTATTCTCTTTCGACAAGAACTGGAAGTTTTACCAGGCAGACGTAACCTTCCCAGTAATAAAAGGCCATGGAGCAAGTTATGCCAATGCAAAAGCAGGAAAAGCCTGGGGAGCGGCAGCACCAGAATATAACGACAGTAAATGGACAATACTCAATTTACCACACGATTGGGCGGTAGAAAACCCATTCGATTCTAGTGCAAATGTTTCGCAGGGATACCGCCAGCGCGGCATTGGATGGTACCGTAAAAGCTTTAAACTAAATGATGCAGACAGAGGCAAACATTTAGAGCTGCAATTTGAAGGAATTGCTACCTACGCCACCATCTGGTTTAACGGAAACCTCGTACATCGCAACTGGTGCGGCTATACTTCCTTTTATGTAGATATTACCTCAATGGCCAAATATGGCGATCAGGTAAACAACGTTGCCATACGTGTTGATGCCAATGCCATGGAAGGCTGGTGGTACGAAGGTGCTGGCATTTACCGCCATACCTGGTTGGTAAAACGAAGCCCTGTACACATTGTTACCGATGGGGTATTTGCCAATCCGGTTAAAAAAGAAGGAAATAACTGGACCATCCCTGTGGAGGTTAATCTGAATAATATTGATAAAAACACGCAGAAAGTAGTGGTAAAATCAACATTGTTTGATAAAGCAGGTAATAAAATAGTGAGTGGAACCAACAACCTTTCCCTGGCAGAACTACAAACAGGAATTACAAAATTTGATCTTCAGGTAGCTAACCCTAAATTATGGAGTATAGAAAATCCAGAACTATACAAAATAGAAACTGTGGTAGAACAGGATGGAAAAACAGTTGATAAACTGGTTACCAAATGTGGCTTCCGCACCGCACATTTTGATGTGAACACCGGTTTTTACCTGAACGGAAAAAATATAAAGCTGCATGGCGTATGCAACCATCAGGATCATGCAGGTGTGGGCGTTGCCTTACCAGATGCCATTTGGGAATTCAGGCTCAAAAAATTAAAAGAAATGGGCGTAAATGCTTACCGCTGTTCTCATAACCCGCCACCGATAAAAATGCTCGARCTATGCGACAGCCTGGGCATAATGGTCATGGACGAAAACAGAAACTTTAATGTTTCGCCCGAATATATGCGCCAAATGGAATGGCTGGTACGAAGAGACCGCAACCACCCAAGCATCATTATGTGGTCGGTGTTTAACGAAGAACCCATGCAGGGCACCGAGCAGGGTTATGAAATGGTACGCCGCATGCGCGCCCTGGTAAAATCGTTAGACACCACCAGAGTGATCACCGCAGCCATGAATGGAGGCCTATTTAGTAAATTAAATGTATCGCATGCTGTTGATGTGGTAGGCTTTAACTATCAAACGGGTTTATACGATCGGTTTAGAAAAGAAAATCCTGAAAAGAAACTAACCAGTTCGGAAGATATTTCATCTTTCCAGATCAGGGGCGAGTATAAAACCGACAAAGCAAATCATATTATAGATGAATACGATAGCGAAGCCGCACCCTGGGGTGAGACGCAACGCAATGGCTGGAAACCTATAGCAGAACGGCCCTGGTTAGCTGGTCAGTTTATTTGGACAGGCTTCGATTACCGTGGTGAACCTACCCCTTTTGCCTGGCCATCGGCAAGCTCATTCTTTGGTATTATGGATTTATGTGGTTTTCCGAAAATGGCTTTCTATTTAAAGCAAGCACAATGGCGTAAAGATATTGATGTACTTCAACTGGCGCCGCACTGGAATTGGCCGGCAGATAGTATAGGTAAACCGATAAAAGTAATGGCCATGAGCAATGCAGATAGTGTAAGTATTAAATTAAACGGCAAAACAATTGGTGGCCAAAAGGTAGATCAGTACGAAATGAATACTTTTAATATTGCCTATAAGCCGGGCACCTTAGAAGCATTTGGTTATAAAAAAGGCAAACTGGTTTCGAAATTCAAAACAGAAACAACTGGTAAGGCCGTAGCGCTAAAATTAGAACCTTATTTAAAAACATTGGCAAATGATGGTCTTGATGCCACACCTGTTACCGTACAAGCTGTTGACAGCAAAGGCCGGGCAGTACCAACAGCTAACGTTATGGTTACTTTTAGCATCAGCAATAAAGGCAAAATTATCGGCTTGGGTAATGGAAATCCAAACAGTCACGAACCTGAAAAAGGGAATAAACGCAGTTTATTCAATGGTTTGGCACAAGTTATTTTACAAGCTGTTGAAGGTGAAGAAGGCGTTATCGAATTAACGGCTACTGCCGATGGACTTAAGCCTGCAAAAATTATTTTGCCTTTAAACCGAGTGGCCGTATTACCACAAATAGATGCCGTAAAAGGTCCGTTAATGGTTAATGATTTTACCATGTCGCCTTTCGTTTCTAAAAAACCAAATGCCAAACAAACCTTATCAGATAACGATATGAACTCCTGGCAACCTGTTAAAGCAGGCGAGCTGGTTAAATTTGCAAATGGCACTTTTGTGCTGTTTAACACTAATTTTATGATGGAGAAAGCCAATGCTAAGGCTGTACTCAAATTAAATAAATTGGTAGGCAAAGCCGAGGTATGGATAAACGACCAATTGGTTTACACTAAAGCCGATCCAAAACAAKAAAACATAAATATCAAATTTGATGCAAAGATGGCTAAAAACAAACTGGTTATCGTTATAGAGGCCGCAAACAATACCCAGGCAGGTTTAGGCGGTACTGTAACTGTTGATACCGAAACGAATTAATTCACTTGGTTGGAGAAAAAAGTTTTGATAAAAATTAGCGTATTTTTCATTTTTGAAAGGCAATGACTCTGCTGCTTCGGTTCCGATAGTCCCGCCCTTTGCTTAATCCGATGAAACCTGTGAAACAAGCAAGCACGCAATAAAAAACAAAAGTGTAGTGCTTAAATCGGTATAACGCTGCCGGTCGGGTTTATTTTACTCAGAATAGCAATACTATTTTGGCCAGCTAAACCCGATCAAAGCGGGATGCTACCGATCCTTAATCGGGAGCAGAAGCGGGAGCGGGACTGCTACAACCTAAAAGCTTCTGCATCTGCTTTCCAAATAAAAGACTCATCAACCTCCTGGCAAAATGACTATAAATCTGACAACATTAAACCATAAAAAAGCGCCCTGATTTTTATATCGGGACGCCAAAATATTTTAAGAGTTGTCAACTTCCACTCTAGAAGCATATTAAAGTTGACAACTCAAATTTAGCTTACAAACTAGCCAAAGAAGTATTTAATGTTTCACTCGGACGCATGGCTTTGCTTGCCAGTTCATCATTAGGGTTATAGTAACCGCCAATGTTTTGAGGTTTACCTTGCGAACCGATCAACTCTTCGTTAATTTTCGCTTCGTTTGCTAACAAGGTTTTAGCCAACGGTGCAAATCTGGCCTGCAAATCAGCATCCTTAGTTTGAGCCGCTAAAGCTTCAGCCCAATATAAAGCCAAATAGAAATGAGAACCACGGTTATCGATAGTACCCAATTTTCTGCCCGGAGATTTATCCGTTGCCAAAAATTTCGCATTAGCCTCATCCAAAGCATCGGCCAGCACCTGCGCTTTTGCGTTATTTTGCGTTTGAGATAAATGCTCTAAAGAGGCCTGAAGTGCTAAAAACTCACCTAATGAATCCCAACGTAAATAACCTTCTTCGATAAATTGCTCAATATGTTTTGGGGCAGAACCACCAGCACCAGTTTCGAACAAACCACCACCGTTCATTAAAGGCACGATCGACAACATTTTAGCAGAGGTTCCTAATTCTAAAATAGGGAATAAATCTGTCAAATAATCACGTAATACGTTACCGGTAACCGAAATGGTATCTAAACCTTTGCGGATACGCTCCAAGGTAAATTTAGTAGCTTCAATTGGAGCCAAAATGCGGATATCTAAACCAGTAGTGTCGTGATCTTTTAAATATTTGTTCACCTTAGCAATGATTTCTCTATCGTGTGCTCTATTTTCGTCTAACCAGAAAACGGCAGGAGTTTCTGATAAACGCGCTCTGTTAACCGCTAATTTTACCCAATCCTGAATCGGGGCATCTTTGGCTTGGCACATGCGGAAGATATCGCCTTTTTCTACTTTCTGATCGAAAAATACTTTACCATCAGCATCAGTTACACGGATTGTTCCGGCAGCAGTAGCCTGGAAAGTTTTATCATGCGAACCATATTCTTCAGCTTTTTGAGCCATTAAACCTACATTTGGTACCGAACCAATAGTAGTCACATCAAAAGCACCATTTGCTTTACAGTCATCAATGGTTGCGGTGTAAACACCGGCATAACAACGGTCTGGAATTAAAGCGATGGTATCTTGTGCTTTACCTTCTTTGTTCCACATCTGGCCTGACGTACGGATCATGGCTGGCATCGAAGCATCAACAATCACATCAGATGGCACATGTAGGTTGGTAATTCCTTTATCAGAATTTACCATGGCCAGGGCCGGACCGTTTTCTATGGCCTGAGCTAAAGCAGCTTCAACTTCAGCTTGTTTTGCGTTGCCTGCAATTTTAGCGTAAACATCGCCTAAACCATTTCTGGTATCAATGTTCAGTTCTTTGAAAAGATCGGCATATTTAGTAAACACATCTGCAAAGTAAACTTCAACAATGGCACCGAAAATAATCGGATCAGAAACCTTCATCATCGTTGCTTTTAAGTGCGCAGATAACAATACGCCAGCTGCCTTAGCTTCAGCAATTTCTTTAGCCACAAAAGTTTTCAATGCCGATAGGCTCAATACAGAACTATCAATCACCTCTCCTGCTTTTAATGGCGACAAACCTTTTAATTCGGTTATTGCCTCATCTGCAGCAACAAATTCTATTTTAAATTGGCTTGCTTCAGCAACGGTTGTAGATTTTTCCGAACCGTAAAAATCGCCTTCAGTCATGCTGGCCACCTTGGTTTTCGAATCTGCCGACCATTTACCCATCGAGTGCGGGTTTTGTTTGGCGTAGTTTTTAACCGCTTTAGGTGCTCTACGATCAGAGTTACCTTCACGTAAAACCGGATTTACAGCCGAGCCTAAAACTTTTGCATATTTAGCTTTAATTGCTTTTTCTTCGTCGCTTTGTGCATTATCAGGATAATTTGGAATGGCAAAACCCTGCGCCTGTAGCTCGGTAATTGCACCTACCAATTGGGGGATAGAAGCAGAAATATTTGGTAATTTGATAATGTTAGCTTCAGGAGTGGTAGCCAAGGCACCAAGCTCTGCTAAAGCATCACCAATTTTTTGATCGTCTTTTAAATACTCAGGGAAGTTTGCCAAAATTCTTCCTGCTAAAGAAATATCTCTGGTTTCTACATCAATACCTGCTGACGCGGTAAAAGCTTGTACGATAGGTAAAAGTGAGTAGGTTGCCAACATTGGCGCCTCATCGGTTTTGGTGTAGATAATTTTTGATGTATTTGACATGTTTATATTGATTTTGCTTATTTAAGGTTAATTATTCAACCGGTTTTTAGGTTTGTAAACCGATCTTCTTAAAATCGCCTAAAGATAAAATAATCGAATGACTTAAGGAACATCGCAATGT
>NZ_JBFTQI010000380.1:0-5597 GCF_056398925.1 Pedobacter sp. 01T416_2 | reverse complement strand
GGTTATAAAGTATTCAGGATAGAAGCTTCGTAAAGATTTTCCTGAAGGAGCTTCTTTCTATTCCATTAATGTGCCATAAGGCTTGCTTATCATATTCAAAGCCAATGAAAAAAATATTTTAAGTAGTTTAATTTTTTTTATTGAAATATGGTGAAATATTATAATTTTGTAATATGTATGAACATATGAACAAAATATCTCAGTTGGATCATGATAGTAAAATACCCCTGCATTTTCAGGCAGAGGAGCAATTGAGAAAATTAATTCAGCTTCCTGAGTTTGCTAATGGAGAACTATTTCCAAAAGAAACGGATTTGGCCATGCGATGGGGAATATCGAGAAATACACTTCGGCAGGCCATTAATAATCTGGTAAACGAAGGTTTACTGGAGCGGAAAAAGAGAGTTGGAACAAGGGTTACGCAAGGAAAAATAACCACTAACCTCACCAACTGGATGAGTTTTACGCATGAAATGGAAGATATGGGATTGATTTTTAAAAATCTCGTACTCGATGTGCAGAAAAAAAAGGCTAGCGAAGAAGTATCAAAATATCTGCAGATAGAGGTCGATACCGATGTAATCTGCCTTAAACGTATCCGCAGTATTGATGATGGTCCCATGGTCTGTTTCGAATCATATTTTCATCCCCGTATCGGGCTTTCTAAAGATGAAGACTTTAAAAAGCCTTTATACGATTTGCTGGATATGGACCACAATATTGTTCCAATGTACTCACAGGAAGAAATAAAAGCGATAGCAGCTACAGAAGAAATAGCCGGTTTGCTTGGAATAAAAAAAGGGTTACCTGTGTTGGAAAGAAAAAGATTGGTGCTCGATGCAGGCAGAAAACCCATAGAGTACAATATCTGCTATTACCGCAACGATTGGTTTACTTATAGTATTGAGATTAAGCGTTCGGTGTAAAATGGCAAACAATAAAAAAATTGGGATCGACGTAGGAGGAAGTCACGTCACGGTAAGTGCGATAGATGTAAATAACCCATTGCTGGCATCTTTGCGGCTGGTAAGAAAGGATCTCGATGCTTTGGATACAGGTTTTAATATTGTAGCCACTATTGGTAATGGGATTAGAGAAGTGCTGGAAGAAGGAATTACGCCCGATGCTGTTGGAATTGCTTTTCCCGGACCTTTTGATTATGAGAAAGGTGTTAGTACCATAGCAGGTGTAGGTGGAAAATTTGAACAGACATTCGGAATTCATTTGCAGCAGGCCCTGGCAGATTTTACCGGCCTAAGCAATACGCCGTTTGTTTTTTCAAACGATGCACATTGTTTTGCTGAGGGGACCTATAACCGCTACCAACTGAATAGTAAAAAGACAGTTTTTTTAACACTGGGAACTGGTTTTGGCTCTGCCTTTATGGAAAATGGAGCCTTGCTTACTAGCGATCCCTCATTACCGGTTTCGGGCGCTTTTTACGATGAGCCTTTTCTCGATGCCAAAGCCGATGATTATTTTTCGGTGCGCTGGTTTTTAAATGAATACAAAACATTATGTGGTAAACAGGCAGCATCTGTAAAAGATATAGCATTAATGAACACAGATCTTTCACGTTCTATTTTCGAGCGATTCGGCACCAACCTCGGCGCTTTTTTACAGACCTGGTTAGCGCGGTTCGGATGTGATGAACTGGTTATTGGCGGCAACATTGCAAAAGCCAGTTCACTGTTTGTTACGCCACTGAAAGAAAGCTTAAAACACCTGAATAAAACAATAAAAATTACTTTCTGCGGTGATACCGAAGAATGCATCTTAAGGGGAGCCGCGGTTATTGCGGGCAAAAAAACAAATATTTACATGGATACTGATCAGAAATTAAAAAGAGAAACAAGTCAACCCGTTTTACCCTTAAGTGCTATTGTAGCTAACGGTCCGGGTTATAATGTTTTTCCATCATTTCATTCAGACGCTCAGGTTTACGCTGGTTTTGATACGCTGGCCGATAAAATAGATCAGGAGAAAACGATCATCATTGATGGTTTTGAAGGCGTTTTATGGGAGGATTTCAGGACACAGTTACATGCATGTTTGCTTTCGAAAAACAGAAAAGTATTCTGGTACGATATCAATTCTTGCCTCAAACCTACTCAGGAGATCGAAGCGATGGTGAGTGCCAATTTAAATGGTGCCGATCCGGTTTTTGGAGATAAATACCAGGGCGGTCTGTCTGATTTTTTTGATGTGCAAAAATTGAAGATGTTACAGCCCGATCCATCTGTTGATCTGTGCATTCTCTATGGAACGGGCGCCGGACTGGCCAATTGGAAAGGGCCATTGTTATATGTAGACCTGCCCAAAAATGAAATTCAATATAGGATGAGGGCCGGTGTGGCGAAAAATATCGGCTGTACAGATCGCGCTGATAATACCCAGATGTATAAACGGGCATATTTTGTGGATTGGCCTGTGTTGAACAAACATAAACAGCAGTTGCTTTCCAAAATGGATATAATTGTTGATGAACAGCGCACGACTGAAATTACATGGATGCATGGTGATGATTTTAGGAATACTTTGCACAAAATGCTCGAACAGCCGCTTCGCGCAAGGCCTTGGTTTGAAGCGGGCATTTGGGGCGGGAACTGGATGAAAAAGCATATCAAAGGACTTAATCAGGAAGAAATAAACTACGCCTGGTCTTTTGAACTGATCACTCCCGAAAATGGAATTGTTATCGAAGGTAATCACTATCTACTCGAAGTCTCATTCGATTTTCTGTTGTTTTATAATAATACGAAACTTTTAGGAAAAGCAGCCCCAAGGTTTGGAACTGAATTCCCGATCCGTTTTGATTTTCTAGATACCTATGATGGCGGAAATCTTTCGATTCAATGCCATCCGCGTACGGCCTATATCAAAGAGAATTTTGGTGAAAATTTTACACAGGATGAAACCTATTACATTCTCGATTGTGAACCCGACGCCGAAGTTTATCTGGGTTTTCAGGAAGATATTAATCCTGAAGAGTTTAAAACTGCTTTACTGGATGCACAAAACCAGGGCATTAAAATGGATGCCGAAAAATACGTGCAGAAATTTAATGCACAAAAACACGATCTGTTTCTCATTCCAAATGGAACGGTCCATGCATCTGGAAAGAATAATATGGTGCTGGAGATCAGCAGTACGCCATACATTTTCACTTTCAAAATGTACGATTGGTTGCGATTGGGCTTRAACGGTAAACCTAGACCCATTAATATAGAACACGCTTTTAAGAATCTTTATTTCGATCGAAAGGGCGATTACGTTCCGCAAGAGCTAATTTCTAAACAACAGGTATCAACCGAATGGAATGGAGGAAGGAAAGTATCACTTTCAACACATAAGGAGCATTTTTACGCGGTAGACCGATATGAGTTTGTTGGAGAAACAGTTATTGCCACAAATGGACAATGCCACATCTGCATGCTGGTTGAAGGTGAATCGATAGCGGTGATTGTCGGTGATAAAACCAGTCAGTTCAGTTATGCTGAAACATTTGTAATACCTGCAGCAGTAACAGAATATACTGTTCGGTACTCAGGAACGCAAAAAGCCTTTTTGGTAGTTGCCTATGTAAAAGAAGATTGTTGTTGAACCTAACCAAATAACTAAATAAAAACAGCCAAATAACCAAACATTATGAGAAAACAAGAAACAAATTATTTTATCTTCCTGATAACGCTTATTGCAGCATTAGGAGGTTTTTTATTCGGTTTTGATATGGCCGTCGTCAGCGGTATTATCGAGCCTTTAAAGTCGCAGTATGGATTGTCATCCGCACAGGAGGGACTGTTTGTGTCATGCGCTTTGCTGGGCTGTATTGTCGGAGTATCCTTTTCGGGTTACCTCAGCGATAAAGTTGGGAGAAGAAAGGTATTGTTTGTCTCCGCCATATTATTTTTAATCAGTGCCATTGGTTTCGCATTTTCAGAAGCCTATCCTGTATTAATTTTCTTCCGCGTTTTGGCCGGTATGGGAGTTGGTGTGGCCTCTAATGTATCTCCACTTTATATTTCTGAAGTAGCACCTTCGCAAAAAAGAGGTCGTTTAGTCGTTTTTTATCAGCTGGCCATTACCATAGGAATTTTAGCGGCTTACATCAGTAATTTATTTTTGCAACGTTACGCCACAGCCAATGCAGGTGCCGGCGAGGGCGTGCTGCACTGGTTATTTGTTGAAAACGTTTGGCGCGGAATGTTTATCGTTGGGGTTATTCCGGCAGCAGCATTTTGTTTGTTGTTGTTAATCGTGCCCGAAAGCCCGCGCTGGCTGGTACAATACGGCAGAAATGAAGAGGCTTTAAACACCCTAATTAAAATAAACGGAAGCGAAACAGGTCGTTTAGAACTCGATTCCATTAAAGAAATGGCCAGTCAAAAATCTGGCGGTTATAAAGAATTGATGCGTTTGCCCTTAAGTAAACTGTTGGCACTGGCAACCATTCTTACAGCCTTATCGCAGTTCAGCGGAATTAACGGGGTGATTTTTTATGGTCCTACCATTTTAAAATCAGCAGGTATTGTTACCAGCGATGCCTTATTTTATCAGGTAATTTTGGGATCGGCCAATGTGCTTTTTACATTTATCGCCATTTCAAAAGTAGATACCTGGGGACGCAGACCCTTATATATCATCGGCTCATTGTGTGCAGCAGGGGCTTTGGCTTTAACAGGGGTTTGCTTTTTAATGAATATCACCGGGTGGTTCATGTTATTTAGTATTATTCTGTTTCTACTATTCTTTGCATTCTCGCTAGGGCCATTAAAATTTGTCATCTCCACAGAAATATTCCCCACCCACATCAGAGGAACAGCTTTGTCGATGTGTATTATGACCATGTGGGTTTCAGATTGGGTTGTAAACATGTTATTCCCCATTATGAGAGATGGGTTGGGTATCGCAACCACCTTTTTTATCTTCTCTTTCTTCTGTATCCTTTCCTTTTTGTATGCCAAGAAGAAATTGTTTGAAACCAAAGGCAAAAGCCTGGAAGAAATTGAAAAAGCCTGGAATTCAGAAATAAAATAGATCATGAAAGTACAATTCTATTACCCACGCTGGGGTTCCGAAAATATCAATTGGGATGAGTTTTGCCGAAAGGTAAAAGCGGCAGGATACGATGGTGTTGAGGCTCCTGTTTCTGAAAATTCAGATGAGCAAAGTATAATGATAACTGCACTGAAAAAACATAGTCTGTTTTTGATTGCGCAATATTACCAATCTTTCGAAAAGGATTTTGAAGCACATAAAGCGAGTTATACAAAATATTTACGCTTTTATGCTTCGGTAAAACCAGTAAAAATAAATACACAAACGGGGAAAGATTATTTCAGTTTTGAGCAGAATGCCGAACTGTTTGCTATTGCCAATGCAATTACCCAGGAAACCGGAATTACGATTTGCCATGAAACGCACCGTAACAAAGCATTGTTTGCAGCACATGTAACACATGATTTTTTAAAAAGACTTCCGGATTTAAAAATAACAGCCGATTTTTCTCATTGGTGTAATGTAGCCGAAAGTTTATTGGAAGATCAGCAGGAGGCGCTTGCACTGGCATGTAAACAGGTAGAGCATCTCCATTCAAG
>NZ_JBFTQI010000379.1:0-5604 GCF_056398925.1 Pedobacter sp. 01T416_2 | reverse complement strand
TCATGGCATACACTCCTTTATGCGCAATGTCGGCCTTAGCTATCTCTATCAAAGCACTGATGTGATTTTTCCATTCATCAACATTATCGAATTCGGTAATCGCAGCAAACCTCCTTTCGAGTTCAGATTTCTTATTGGGATCGGCCACCCACGTTCTTACTTTTTCTAAATAAGCATCTAGTTCTCCGGTTCTGGCATCTTCAAATTCGCGATAGGATATTTCAAGTTCAAAAGAACTAATCATGAAATATTTGGGAAAATTCACTTGATATAAGAAAGATTTATAGTCTGCACGATCTGAATTTATTCTAAAATCTTTTTCAATTAACAAAGAAGCCATGAGATCAATAAGAAGATCCCTTTCCAATTTTGATAATTTTAGGACATCCTTTAGATAAAATTCAAACCAAGTTTCATCACCTGCACCATCATCTTTTATTTTTTTTTCATTGTTCTCGAAAAGCAACATTCCAATATCGTCGAAGTTGGAATCCGTTTCCCCGAGCTCCCTCAGTCTAAGTTTTCCTTTTTCATTTACGAAGAAAATATCGTTATGTACTGCAAGTATCTGATACACTTTAAAGTATGCAAGCTTCATAAGCTGGACAAGGTAAAAATCAATAAAGCTAACTTCCCTAATCACATCATATATTTCGAAATCAATTGCATTGGTCAATCTGATAACAGCTCGAGGGGTGGTTACCATCCGATCAGTAAAATTGACACTAGAAGTATTGGTATAATCTACTGATGCATCGATAAATCCATCTTTTCCTCTACCCTTGAAAGATTCTTTAAGCATTAATCTTAATGTATTCCTTATAACATAAGGTGCCACCTCTGGAAGGGCAAATTCATATTGAAAAATTTTCTCTAAATACTGCTCACATCGATGGCTATTGAGCTTACCAAGCCCTTCAATAACATACGCTCTATCATATGCAACTACATAAACTAGATTAACAAAACTTGCCGTGTTTCGAATCACCTTAAGCACCTCCATGATTTCTCGATTTTCAAGACGGTCCAGATCATCGATAAAAATAATGATCTGTTTTTCTATGCCAGCTAGGGAATTATTGATCTCATCATAATTGACTCCATCGATGTTTCCGCCGAAAACAAAATCAGCTCCTGCTTTGACAGACTCCGCTACCCACCCATCTTCTATTTCTGTTAGCTTTTCTGCATAGGCTGACATTTCCCGTGACAGTTTGGGATCATATTTGATCAGCTCCGATGTAAGCTGATCGAAAAAATCTGTTATGATTTTCGCAGGAGTAGAACTTCTCCATGGATTAAAATCCATTATGATTCTGCCCCTTTCGTCGATGGAAGACTTTATTAGATTTAGAAAAGAGGTCTTTCCAGAACCCCAGTTGCCTGTAATACCGATCGCAAGCGAACCTAGATATGAATTGTCAAGTTTGGACTGTATCTTTTTAGCCATCCTGATTGCGAAAACGGTTCTTCCAAATAAATCTTTGCTACTGGTACTGATTGGAGCATCTACGCCAAAAGGATCATCTTCAAATATTGGATCTTCTTTCCTCTTCATTCGGTCCAAAATTCCCAATATGAATATCCCCATTAACAGCAAAAGTACAAAATCAGCATATTTAAGCTCTGGTGCCCAACTCGCTGAGTAGAACTTGTAGCGATCAGAAAAACATCGGTGGTATATATATATTGCCAAAAGAAATGAACTAGTGGCCATAGTAAAGTCATTAACCTTTTGCTCGTCTCTAAGTAGAATTATAAACTGTAAGATGACAATCTCTATCAGTACCATAAGTAGCCATGCTATCCAATCATACTTAAGCTTCGACAACCAAGGACTTACAACTTTTTCATCAAAAGCTCCAATTAATTGGGTATAAAAGAGCAAAAAAATGGTGATAGCACCAATCAGAATTAATGTTTTTCTTCCCATTATTATTTATTTATTCTGGAAAGTTCTTGTTTAAAGATGTCATCAAGTAAGCCAAGGCTATATTGATCCTGGCTTTTGACAGAGAACACTGTAAACTTAGGAGTATAAGCTCTGATGGAAGATAACAAGAATTTAGAATTCATGAGCGTGAGGGTTAGATTGATTAAAGCTATCAATAAATTTTGAAATACACAGGAAAATCAACTATAAACCAATCTTCAACGAAGCTGAGCTAAAAAGAAATATTTACTTTAAAAAGTTATTAACGCAAAAAACCTACAAATTTATTTTGGGTTTTGGCTCCCTCTGCTGGGCTCCCTTCGTCTGCGCTCAGGATAGACTTCTCGCCCAGCCCTAAACGCAAAAAACCCACAACTTTCGTTGTGGGTTTTGGCTCCCTCTGCTGGGCTCGAACCAGCGACCCTCTGATTAACAGTCAGATGCTCTAACCAGCTGAGCTAAGAAGGAGTACTGGTCGTTTCCTAAAACGAGGTTTATTTACACTTTGCAGTTAAATACCCTTGTTCGTTTTGGGAGTGCAATATTAGCGCTTTTAAACTATTTATGCAAAAATTAATTCAATTATTATTTAAGAAAACGATCCTCCCTTTACGGCGGAGGATCGTTTTGCAGATTTAAAACTGAATATCAACAGGTTACCCTCTTCTATTTAACAATCCAAGGCGCAAGGTTAATATCATCTACACCATTATACTGACGTTGCAATGCTACTTTTAGGTTTTCGCCATTGGTTGTTCTTTCGATATTGGGGTACTGAAAACGCTTGGGAATCCTGTTGCTATTACCTACGCCAGGACCTAAATCGAAAGTTGGCACACCTGTTCTGCGGTACTGATAGTAAGCTTCGAAGCCCGAATTACGGAAATAAGCCAGGTATTTCTGTGTCAGGATCTGCTTTAAACCATCGGCTGTATTACCGGCATATTTAACCGCAGCCTGCGAATAATAATCGCTTTCGAAAGAGAAATTAATATTAAAATTTTCAAATTCGCCCAGCTTCCCATCCTTTTTCAAAAAGGTGACCACATTAACACCGTCTTTAATACCATAGAAACTAACAGAAGCCTGAATCCCTTTTTTATACCAGCTTTCGGCATCGCCAGTAGCCCAACCGCGGTTAATGCCCTCTGCTTTGATAAAACAAAGCTCAGGATAAGCAATGATAAAAGTATTTTCGGCTGTATAACCACTATAATAGCGATAACGGCCAATCAGCGAATACAGTCCCTTCTGTACCTTATCCAACATTATCCCCTGATCTTCACCTGTAGGTGCACCAATAAAATTGCGGTAATCGGTAATGGCGTAACCATTGGCTTCGGCTATTCCTCTTGCCGGCTCAGCAACCATGTAGGCCCGGGGATCTTTAAGGGTCGAAAGCGTATTTAAATACGTACCAGCCATATTGTAACGCAGGGCATCATTACCAAAATTATCTTTATTGTTCGGGTATTTGTTAAAACTCTCGTTATACACAAACTGAAGATTATCGGCCATACTCTCCATAACCGGATATTTGGTCGGGTTGCCCAATACCGCAGCAAATTGTTGTTTTACCTGTAAGTCGGCATCATCTGCTTTTGTGCTCAAATTGATCAAAGTCCGTAATTTAAAGGTATTCACCACCTTTTGCCAGGCTACCAGGTCATTTTTAAGGTAGATATCGCCTTTTAATTCCTTGTTGCCTGCAACAATTAAAGCCGATAAATCGTTGTTCGATTCTTCTAACCAGGTTAACGATTGTTTAAAAATATCTTTTTGGGTATCGTACTTCGGGGTTAAGTTGGCGAAACCTTTTAAGGCGTCAGTCATTGGTAAATCGCCCACTTTCAAACTCATTTTCACAAAATAATACGCTTTAAAGAATTTAGCAAGTGCCAGGTAAGGCTTAGCTACCGCACCGCCTAAACGGTTGGCTTCCTCTTCCATTTTTACCACATTTTTCAAAGTCGTGTAATCTAACGAAGCACCTGTCCAATCGTAGTTATTGGTTGCGTAATAGAAATAATTGGCTGCAGTGTACTGGTTCCATCTTTCTGAGCCCGAAAAAGGCGCTTCGTACATATCGAACAAAATACCGTTCAATAATAAGTTTGGCGGAACGGTTTCGGCCTGGTTCGGATTTTTAAAATTTTCTTCAAATTCTTTCTTGCACCCGCCGCAAACAGCCACGATAATGAAGAGGAACAGGATTTTATATATTGATTTCATAATACTTATTGCTAAAGGTTAAAAAGTAACATTCAGGTTAAAACCTATACTTCTTGTAGTTGGTGTTTGCAGTGTAGAGGTACCTTCTCTGCCCGAGTACTGATCTACATCCACATCGTTATAAGTAGAATTGATAAAGTACAGGAGATTACGTCCCACTACCGAAATATTGGCCGATTTGATAAACGTGCGCTCCAATAGTTTCTTAGGCAATTGGTAGCCAAAAGTTACTTCGCGCAACTTGGCATAGGTGCGGCTCATCATGGTGTTCTCTTTGGCACCATAAAAAACGCCCAGATAATCCTGCAACAACTGCGGAGTGGTATTCGGCGCAAAAGTTAGGTCACCATAATTGGTAATTACACCCGTAACCGGATCGAAATTGAGCTTACCGTTATTGGCAACCACCACACCATCGCCTACCCAGGTGCCTTTATAAGTTGGATCGTTTACACGCAGGTAATCCTGATATCTGGCTTCGCCCATTTTACCCTGGATGGTTTCGATCTGACGACCGCCCTGGAACGATTTTAACCTCACATAATCTTGCATTACTCCACCCACTTTACCATCTAACTGGAAACTGAATGAGAAATTCTCATACCTGAATTTGTTACCGATGCTCCATACCCAGTTTGGATCGGCATGCCCCAGCAGCTGGTTAACCGGTAACGAAACCGGTGTTCCGCTTGAAGTATGAATCACCTGTCCGCTTGGTGTTTTAGCTAAAACAGAACCATAGATATTGTCGATACGGTCGCCGGTTTTAAAGAATTGATCAACCGATGTTTCGCCCGGGGCAAGTTCTTTGTAAATCTGTTTATAGGTAGACCAGTTGATCATAACATCCCAGCCAAATTTGTCGGTCATGATTGGTGCACCAGATAAACTTAACTCCACTCCACTGTTTTGCGTTTTACGGCCGTTGATGGTATTGGTTTGGTAACCTGTTGCTGCTGAGATATTTTGTCTGATAATTTTCGGCCCATCGATATACCTGAAATATGTAGCTTCGAAACCTAACCGGTTTTTAAGGAACTTCAGATCGATACCACCTTCGTAATTGGTTCTGCTCTGCGCTTTTACTGCATTCAGATCGATAAGGTTGTTGGTATAATAGGCACCTGTTTGGTTATTGTAGGTTGGCCTGATGCTGTATGGCGAAGAAAGACCATAACCAGGACCACCATATGACGAAGTATATTCTGCACCATAACCAATTGGATAAGTTTGCAGAGGCGTTGCACCAATAAATTCCTGTGTGCCCAAACCTGGATCTTTAACGTTTGCATACGATGCCCTTACTTTTGCAAATGAAATAAAAGCAGGCATTTTYACATAATCGGAGATTACCGAGCTTAGCGAAACCGAAGGATAGAATGCTGAATTGTTGCCTGGAGGAAGTGCAGAGTTTTTATCTACACGGCCAGTGGTATTGA
>NZ_JBFTQI010000378.1:0-5645 GCF_056398925.1 Pedobacter sp. 01T416_2 | reverse complement strand
ACAAGGGGCAAGGAGCTAAATCTCGACCTTTTGTGGGACGCAACATCAGCTTCTTACTCGGGCAATTCTACTTTTCAAACTGATGTTCAGAATGATAAAACAGTACATAAAGTAATCGAAAAATTTATCGATACCTGTTTTAAGATTAAAGAAGATACCCATCAGCCAAATTTTTTAAAAATACACTGGGGTGAGCTCACTTTTCAGGGAATGTTAACCGCTGTTAAAGTTACCTACACCTTGTTCGATAATACCGGAAAACCATTAAGAGCGAAAACAGATTGCACTTTTACCAGTTATACATCTCTTACCGAGCAATCTAACGAACAGCGGCGCAGTTCGCCCGATTTAACACATTACAGAAATGTTGAAGGCGATAATTCGCTCCCATTAATGACTTACAATATTTATAAAACCGATAGATATTACTTAGAAGTGGCCAAGGCCAATAAACTGAACAATTTTAGGAAATTAAAACAAGGACAAAACATTTCATTTCCACCGATTGAAAAATAATATACCATGCCAGCCAACTCAGGAGTACAAAGTTTTAGCATTACCATAAACGGACAAGTTTTGCCCGATGCGGTTGGTATTTTAGAAATTATGGTAACCAATGTGGTTAATGCCATACCTAAAGCTAAAGTGGTAGTAATGGATGGTAGCGCGGCTGCGCAAAATTTCGATTTAAGCAATGGAACCAATTTTATTCCAGGGGCCGAAATAAGCATTGCTGCTGGTTACAATGGCGAAAATGAAATGATATTCTCTGGTTTAATTATCAGCCAGACCATTAGGGCTAACGAGGATGGGAGCCAAATGGAAATAGAATGTAGGGATAAAGCCGTTAAACTTACCGCAGGACGAAAAAACAAGATATGGGAAGACGCAAGTGATAGCGATGCAATAACCGATCTGGTAGGCCAGAATGGAATTACAGCCGATATAGACGGATTGGGTTTACAACATAAACAACTGGTACAATTTAATTGCAGCAATTGGGATTTTATTGTTACCAGGGCCGAGCTAAACAGTGCCTTGGTTATAGCAGAAGCAGGAAAATTGACTATCGGTATGCCCAATGCGAGTCAGGAAAGCACGGCAACTTATACCTATGGATCGGAGATTTATGATTTTGAAGCTCAGATGGATGCCCGCACCCAATATCCACAGGTACTAACCAAAAGCTGGAATTATACCAACCAGGAAGTAAAAGAAGGTACATCGGCCGCAAAACCTTTACCCCAGCAAGGTAATATTTCCGGCGATGATTTGGCAGAAGTGTTGGGCTGGGAAGATAACAGCTTATATCATTCGGGCAATGTAGCTGAACAGGAATCGACCGAATGGGCAACAGCACAACTGTTTAGAAGCAGGTTGAACAGGGTTATCGGAAATTTTAGGGTGCAGGGCGATAACAAGTTAAAACCCGGAATTATAGTTGAATTATTGGGAATAGGCGAAAGGTTTAGTGGGAAATGCTTGGTTACGGGGGTAATCCATAGTTACTCTGGAGAAGCCGCCTGGTACAGCCATGTTCAGTTTGGCCTTGATCAAAAAATGCATAGCTACAATTTCGATGATATTGTAGAAAAGCCTGCCACAGGGATCATCCCCCCGGTAAATGGTTTGCAGATCGGTATTGTTACCCAATTAGAAAGCGATCCCGACGGTGAAAATAGAATAAGGGTACGTTTGCCCACTGTCGAAAATGAAGGAGATGGCATTTGGGCAAGATTGGCCAGTGTAGATGCAGGAAAAGAACATGGATGGGTTTGGAATCCCGAAATAAATGATGAGGTAATTATTGGTTTTATAAATGATGATCCTCGCGATGCAGTGATTCTGGGTAGATTGTATAGCAGTTCATTTCCACCTCATCTAGAAGCAAAAGATGATAATTATTTAAAAGGATTATCTACCAAATCAAAACTTCAGGTATTGTTTGATGATGAAAAGAAGATTATAAAGATAGAAACACCTGGAGGCAATTTTATTACACTGGATGAAGATCAGAAACAGATTGACATTCAGGATATTAATGGGAATAAAATAGAGATGAGCGAGGATGGGATCAAGATTGAAAGTATTAAAGATATCATACTAAAAGCATCAGGCGACTTTAAAATAGATGGAACCAATATTACAACCAATGCCAACGCACAATTAAAATTAAGCGGAAGCGCGGGCACAGAAGTCAGTTCATCCGCCATTACAAAAGTTAAAGGAAGTATGGTGCAGATAAATTAAAAATATGGCAAACGCAGCGAGAGTTACCGATACCACAAACCACGGTGGCACAATTATAGGTCCTGGCGTACCAACGGTATTAATTGGGGGGATGCCTGCATGTGTAGTTGGCGATAATCACGTTTGTGTATTGCCACCAAATAGCCATCAGCCAACGGTAAGCCCTTTTCCGACGGGAAGTGCGACAGTGTTGATAGGTGGTTTGCCAGCAGTTAGAACAGGTGATACCTGTATTTGCGGGGCAAGTGCTGTAGTTGGATGTCCGACAGTTTCAATAGGTTAAAAAATGGATACAGAAAGCAATTTTTTAGGTAAGGGATGGGCCTTTCCGCCAGAGATAGTCAAATACGAAGGCATAAAACGCTTTGCTACCAGCATGGTAAGCGATGTGGTAGATATTAACCAAAGCCTCGAGATCCTGTTCGGAACAGCGGTTGGCGAAAGGGTGATGCAGGCTGAGTATGGCTGCAATGTAGAAGATATGATTTTTGAACCCATTAATGTTACGCTGGTAACGCGGATAACCGAAAGGATTAGAAGGGCAATAATTTATTACGAGCCGCGCATTAAGCTCGATAAACTAGATGTTTTTAAAAATGTAGAGTTTGGGGTAATTAACCTGGTGGTAGAATATACCATCAGAAGTACCAATACCAGGAACAATATTGTTTACCCATATTATTTAACCGAAGGAACAAATATTTGAAAAAATGAGCACCAATTGCAATAAAAATACTGCACCAAGAAACGGAACAAGCCGTTTAAACCGCTTGCCAAAAGCTTTGGATGCATCTTTTGTTGCCATTGATGAAAGAAGTAAAGCAAGCCTTTATCAATTTTGCGATAATTTGGCGGCTTATATTAACCATTACTATTTTGATGGAACAGAGAAAAAGACAGATTGGCAAAGTGTTTTTAATATCAGTGAAATTAATGAGGATGGCACCTCAGAACCACATTTGGCACTTTTCGATTCTTTTTTGGATTTATACGCCATTGCTCAAAAAGACCTCAATCAGTTTACAGGCAAACATTTAGATTATTTTTTTGAAACCGTTTTAGGCTTCGAAAAAAAGGCAGCCGAGCCCGATAAAGTATATTTGATTGTAGAATTGGCGAAACACATTTCTCAATACATATTAAACGATAAAACTGAGTTTAAAGCAGGCAAAAACAGTAAAAAACAAGAACAGTTTTACAAGCTGTTATCTTCTTTCAGCTTTAGCCATACACAGGTAGCGAGTATTAAATCTATTTTGGTTGATCAAGCTGAAAAAACTAAAATTTATGCTTCACCAATCGCAAATTCTGGCGATGGCAATGGAGGAGAGTTGGCCAATCAGGATGGAAGCTGGGATACTTTTGGCAACACCGATCGAAATAAAGCTAATATTGGTTTTGCCATAAGTTCTCCACTGTTTAGAATGGCCGAAGGCAAACGTAAAATAACACTTACCTTTTCTTATCGTGCGCCTTATCTGGCAGCGCCGGTAATTAAGCCCGAAAATTTTAAGGCCAGTATTACCGCAGAAAAAGGGTGGACAGCGGTAGACATTACTGCTGTATCATTAACGAGTACCAGTGTGCTCGAAATTGTGCTCTTTGCTGATGAAAGCAAACCTAAATTGATCGATTATAGTCAAAAACTTCATATAGAAGATTTCAGAACCGCTTTTCCGGTATTGAAGATAGAAATACTATCAACCCCAAATATTTATGCCAGCCTAACCTTTGCTTCAATAGATAATGTGGTCATTAAAACGGATGTACAGGGGGTGAAAAATCTATTTGTACAGAACAGTTTAGGTAAACTCGATGCTGCTAAACCTATGGAAATTTTTGGTCCGATTCCCAGTATTGGCGCTAATTTTTATATAGGCAGCAAAGAGGTTTTTCAGCATGATCTCAGTAGTTTAAAGCTAAATTTTGAATATTTAGGCCTACCTACCGTTCCTTTTGTTACATATTACGACCTTTACACCAATTTGGCTAATGCTAGTAATGGCCGTGATGCAACCAAATATGTTAATAATAGTGATTATAAAGCAGAAGTTTCCTTTCTCTTACATCGCAATTGGATAAATGCTACATCGGCAGAGGTTTCACTTTTTAGTGCAGCAGATACAGTTGCACCCAATGCACAGTTCTCTACAGATTTAAATATACCAGATACTTTCGATGCAGATTATAATACCGAAGTAAATGATGCTTATAACCTTGAGACCGAACGGGGCTATCTAAAACTTAAATTTACCAAAGGTACATTTGGCCAGGCCGATTATCAACTGGTATTTAGTACAGCGGTAATTGGTAAAACCACGGTGCCTAAATTGCCCAATCCTCCATATTTGCCACTTATCCAGAATTTAACGATCGATTATAGCTGCGCAGCCACCATAAATCTTTCGGTAGCGGGCGATGTTAAGTCAACTTACGATAACCGCATCCACAGGTTTTATTTTGTTGAGCCTTTCGGCCTTGCCGAAGCACATCCCTTTACGCATGGGTCTGTATCGTTACTTCCTACTAAATCCAATGATGCTGAGTTATACATTGGCCTAAGCGATGCAATTGTTCCGCAAAATTTAAGTTTATTGTTACAGGTTAGTGAGGGTAGCGCCGATCCCGATTTTGATAAAGCAGTGGTAACATGGGCCTATCTTCAACATAACATCTGGAAAGAATTTAAAAACATAGAGATTTTAAGGGAACAGACAAACGGATTGTTAACAACAGGCATAGTTACCTTAAATATTCCTAAAACCGTAAATACCGATAATACTGTATTGCCGACTGGTCTGTTGTGGCTAAGGGCTTCGGTAATAAGCAATGCAGCGGCAGTGTGCGATATTATCTCCATTACTGCTCAAGCCAGTGAGGCTCAATTTTCTGTTTATGATGATGTTGTACCCGAAAAAATAGCCATCGAAGCAGRGGTGATTGCCAAGCTAAAAGAACCCGATAGCGCCGTGAAAAAGGTAGTTCAACCTTATGGCTCATTTGATGGGAAGGCAATAGAAAGCGGTAATGAATATTATTTAAGGGTTAGCGAAATTTTACGGCACAAAAGGAGATCCATCACCCTGTGGGATTACGAGCGTCTTATTTTGGCCCAATTCCCGAATGTGTACACGGCAAAATGCATTAACCACACTTTTTACAATGGGAATGTAAGCAGTTATAATTCTTTATCGCCCGGCCAGGTAACTATTATTGCCGTGCCCGATATTTCGATCAGCAATGCGCCAAATCCATTAAAGCCAAAAGTTTCTAAAAATACATTAGAACAGATTAAAACTTATTTGGCCAAAACCAATTCGGTATTCGCAAAATTGAATGTTCAAAATCCAATATTTGAAGAAATCAAGCTTCATTTTCACCTCAAACTCCGTGAT
>NZ_JBFTQI010000377.1:0-5693 GCF_056398925.1 Pedobacter sp. 01T416_2 | reverse complement strand
GCAATTTTAGCAGGCTCTACCACTTTATTTTTTTCATTTAGCGCTTTGTACTCCGACTCAAAGAAAAGTCGTTTCTTCGCTTCGAAAATAGAATCAGGATCTTTCCCTTTATGCAATACTTTCTCAATTTTAATCGTAAAAGAAGCAATGTTTGATTTTAGTCCTTTTGGCTTAGGCTGGCCTGAATATTTCTCCATAGAATCCAGGTTCAATTTAAAAACTGCACTGTCTCCTTCACCGAGCAGTTTCAATCCTGAAGCTAAATCGCCTTTAAACATCGATTTGCTAATGGCAAAGAAAGCCGGGCGCTCATTATCGTAAGTATTTACCATTACCGAATCGGGATTGGTATTGGTTTCTACTGTTTGAACACCATTTAACTTTACATAATCGCCATCCTGAATTTTCGGCTTACCTTCACTTTTATAGATCTTGTAAGTCATATCTCCTTCACCCTTTTCGAATTTGTTACAGGCCGACAGGCCTAGTGCCGCCGCCAAGAGAATAATAATTCCGTTCCTCATTTAAATTTATTTATTAAAAAACAGCAGTTAGATCTTTTTCAAAATGCCCACTATTTTATTAGATCACTACAAAGATAGGTTATAATAAGTTTTTATAAATCTTTGAAACGTTTTATTTCTTGGCTCAGTATTAAAAAATAATAAACAAAAAAAATCCTGCTTAAATAATAAGCAGGATTTTAAAATATTTTTAAGAAATTATTTTTTAACTACAGGAGCAGGCATTTGAACTGGAGCTGCTGCAGCTGGTTTTCCTTTGATAATATCTTTGATTTCTAAATCGAAAGCAATTGGGCTGAAAGGCATGATACCTACCTGAGGTGCACCTTGCTCGCCATAACCTAAGTTAGAAGGGATAATTACTTTAATTTTACCACCTTTACCAATTAACTGTAAAGCTTCAGTAAATCCTGGGATTGTACCGCCAACTGGCATTTTTTGAGGACCGTAAGGTTTACCTGGTTTAAATTCGTTTTCTGCTTTAGCCAATTTCTCATCACTTGTATCGAAGATTTTATATTTACCATCTTTACCTTTTTTAGTTACTCTACCAGTATAATCAATTAATACGGTATCGCCTAAAGCTGGTTTTTCTGCACTGCCTGGTTTTTCTATAATGTAGTGTAATCCACTCGCAGTAGTTTTGGTTTCTAATTTAGTATCTTCTAAATAACTTTTTAATTTAGCAGGTTCGGCAGCTTTCTTTTTTTCTGAAGTAGCTTTGTAATCGGCCTGGAAAAACTCCTGAGCTCTTTTGTTAAAAGTAGAATCAGCTTCACCAGTTTTTTTCTTGAATACTTTTTCGATTTTCACCGTAAAAGTGATGTACTTATCATTTTTGAACTGCTCTGGTTTAGGTTGTTTACTATGAAGTGCCATAGTATCTAAGTTTACTTTAAAAGTAGCACTATCGCCTTCTCCAAACAATGTTAAAACATCGTTCATATCACCAGCATACATTTTTTTCTGTGCAGGAAATACTGCAGGAGTTTCACTATCGAAAGTGCTTGATAAAACTGAATCTTTATCGTTTTTCTGGATAAAATTCATTTTAACGATATCGCCTTCTTTGATTTTCTCGTTACCAGCTGAGTGGTGAATGGTATACAATAACCCACCGGCTCCCTTTTTCTCTTTGTTACATGCCGCTAAACCTAAGGTGGCTGCTGCTAGAATAATAATTCCCTTTTTCATTTATTTAATTTGACTTTTTTAAGTTTATTGTTTTATTTCTTGTGTTTAAGCAATCAATTGTTCTTTATATTCTGCTAATATCGTTTTAAATTCGTTTACTACATCAGCCAAGGGTTTTTCTGTTGCGCCACCTGCTGCATTCCTATGTCCACCGCCATTAAAATATTTTTTACAGATTTCGTTGGCCGGAAAATCGCCTGTAGACCTAACAGATAATTTAACTTTATCCGGACGCTCAATAATTAATGCGGCTAAACGGATGCCATTAATCGATAATGCGTAGTTTACCACGCCCTCTGTATCGCCGGTTGCACTATGGTATTGTGCCAGTTCTTCTTTTGTAACGGAAATAATGGCGGTATTGTATTCTCTTATAACTTCTAACTTGTTCGACAGGCAATAACCCAAAAAGCGCAAACGATTTTCGCTTGCATTATCGTATACCAATTGATGGATTTTCCAGTGCTCGGCACCAAGATCTATCAGATCAGCTGCAATACGGTATACCTCGGCTGTAGCTGATGGAAAACGGAAAGATCCAGAATCGGTCATGATACCGGTGTACAAACAGGCTGCAACATCTTTGTTGATGCCAGCTTTATCCTCCAATTGGTTAACAATAAAATCGTAAACCAACTGCGCAGCAGCACAGGCGTTAATATCCCAGTGGCGGTAATCATCAAAATCTTCAGGTTCGAGGTGATGATCGATCATGATTTTTTTTGCTCCTGCTGCTCTAACCAATTCGCCTAATTCATTAATCCTACTTAGGGCATTAAAATCAAGGCAAAAAATGAGCGAGGCTTCATCCACTAACTTGGCTGCCTTTTCTTGCTCTTCTGTAAAAATAATTACATCACCATTATCTGGCATCCAATGTAGAAAGGTAGGATAATCTGTTGGTGTGATTACCTTAACATGATGGCCTTTTTGAATTAAATATCCATATAACCCCAGAGATGAACCCATCGCATCGCCATCGGGTTTGTGATGCGTGGTGATCACAATTCGTTGTGGCGTAGCCAATAATGTTTTTAATTCAGTTAGTGTAAGCATATATTTTTTGCGCTGCAAAGCTAAGTAAATTTAGATTAGGATTAAAGGATTTTAAGATTAGTAGGATCATAGTTTTAAAAGAGATGGAGATTAACAGGATTATACAGCATAAAAAAAGCTCAGTTAGCCATTTGAAGCCTAATTATCCATTACTAACCTCGATTCGCGACCGAAAAACAATGTTTATTGATTATTCATCAATTAAAACGTATTTTTGCAAAAAATTTGATATCAAAAGCACAATGAGCACTAACAGAACTTTTACCATGATCAAGCCTGATGCAGTAGCAAACGGCCATATCGGATTGATCATTAACGACATTACTAATGCTGGTTTCAAAATCATCGCATTAAAATATACTAAACTTACAGACGAAACTGCTGGTCAGTTCTATGCTGTTCACGCTGAGCGTCCTTTTTACAAAGATTTAGTAAGCTTTATGTCTTCAGGACCTATTGTTGCTGCTATTTTAGAAAAAGACAACGCCATTGAAGATTTCAGAAAATTGATCGGTGCTACTAACCCAGCTGAGGCTGCAGAAGGTACAATCCGCCAGAAATATGCAAAATCAATCGATGCTAATGCGGTTCACGGTTCAGATTCTGATGAGAATGCAGAAATTGAAGGTAACTTCTTCTTCAAAGCAGACGAACGTTTCTAGTTTTCAACACAAAAAACTTACAATAAAACCCCGAATATTCGGGGTTTTATTGTTTTATCTATTTTGTATCTTTCGGCCTTAAAATATAATCCACCATTTTAAACCCGTTTGAATTAATTACACATAAAATAACCAATGAAACCATCATGATTTACAAATAACCCATGATCGCTTCATCACAAATGAAAACAATTTAATACGAATGAAAAGAATTTTTTTAGCGGTATGTCTATCCGGTATCGCTGCTGCATCTTATGCACAAACCAAAACAGCAGCAAAGAAAGCTGTTGCAAAAAAACCAACCACAGCCGCAAGTAAAACATCAACCTTTACAGCGGGTTTAAAATCTACTTTAGATTCTACCAGTTATGCTTTTGGTACTTCTATTGGTGCGGGATTAAAAACAACTGGCCTTTCTACCTTAAACTACGAAGTACTGTTAAAAGGACTAAAAGATGCATTTACAGGAGGCAAGGTTATTTTAACGCAGCAGCAGGCGCAACAATGTATTAATGAGGCATTAGCCAAAGCATCATCAGTAAAAAATAAAGCTGAAGAAGCAGCAAATAAAATTAAATATGCACCAATTATGAAAGAAGGACAAGATTTCTTAGAACAAAACAAAAAACGTGCAGGTGTACAAACAACTGCAAGCGGCTTACAATACGAAGTTTTAACTGCTGGTACTGGCGTTAAACCACAGGCTACCGATTCGGTACTGGTACATTACAAAGGAACATTATTAAATGGAAAACAATTTGACAGCTCTTATGATAGAGGCGAACCGATTTCTTTCCCACTAAACCAGGTAATTAAAGGCTGGACAGAAGGTGTACAATTAATGCCTGCCGGTTCTAAATACAAATTTTTCATTCCATATGATTTAGCATATGGAGCGCGTGGTGCCGGACAGGATATTCCTCCTTACAGCACTTTAATCTTCGAGGTTGAATTGTTAAAAGTAAACGGGAAATAAAAATTTATATTTATGCAGTCGGATATTACCATCTGGCTGTTTTTTTGAACTGGAATTAAAACAGTTCAGTCAAAAAGCATGTTGAATACCGTGTCAGATGGTAACATCTGACACCACAAAAAAAGTAGATTTGAATGTGCGGTCAGATGTTACCATCTGGCCGTTTTTTATTTAAAATATTTCAAAACTGCAATAGTAGGATCAGTAACGTGAAAGATGGTAACATCTTACACCACGACCAGGACGATTCCAGGCAAATAAGTCATTTACCAAAACTTTCTCCTGTATTCAATGTTAGCTATTACAAATAATATGAATATGAAAAGAGCATTCCCTTTAGTACTGATCGCATTTTTATGCACTACCTTAAGCAGTTGTGAACTCGTAGAAGGTATATTTAAAGCCGGCGTTTGGGTGGGCGTAATTGTAGTTGTAGTAGTGGTTGCACTGCTGATCTGGATTTTATCGAAGGTATTTGGAGGAAGGGGCTAATTTCTCAGCCCAAACTCTTGAGTCTTAATCCAATTCGAATCTGTCACGTTGAGCTTGTCGAAACGCTTGAAACTGCATTAAACAGGTCTTTCGACAGGCCCAGGACGACAATTTTATATTAACTCTACCGTTTCTTTATACTTATAAAAAAACCATATCGGTAATTACCACACTACCGGCGTGTTCATTCAGTTTTTGGATAATGCCCTGGCGAACCATAACCAATTCATTTTTGATTACCGAAGATTCGATGCGTAGGAACAATTTCTTATCGTGGATGTAGATCTGCTTGGTCCTGTTGGCTATGGCGGTGCCCATAATCTCTGGCCAGATAGACAAGATTGAAGTTTCGTCGAATTTACGGCGCAAACGGTATACATCCAGCATTTTGCTGATGGCATCTTTTACTGTAACATCATTGGGTTTACGCATTTTGTATAGTTCCGTTATCTACTTCGAACAAAGTTACATCAACTTCTATTTTTTCAAAAATTGATTTTACCCTTTCTCTTCCTGTATCTGTAATAAATATCTGCCCAAAATCATGGTGGGAAACCATTTGCATCAATTTTTGAACCCGGTTATCATCCAGCTTATCAAAAATATCATCCAACAAAAGCAAAGGTTTAAATCCCTTGTTTTTGGCGAGGTAAGCATATTGGGCAATCTTCAAAGCAATTAAAAAAGATTTCTGCTGACCTTGGGAACCAAACTTCTTTAACGGCATGCCGCTGATCACAAAAGCCAGTTCATCTTTATGGATACCAGTTGTGGTACGCTCCAGTACAC
>NZ_JBFTQI010000376.1:0-5698 GCF_056398925.1 Pedobacter sp. 01T416_2 | reverse complement strand
GTAAAGGCTTCAAAAAATAAAGTAGAATATGCTCGCTTATTAACCAATATTGCAAAAACAAAATGGCTTCAAAATCCTAGATATAATCCTGTTCCCGATTTCTTGAAATCGTTACAGATTCGAAAAAGAGAAAATGATCTATGGGGGCAAAATTCAAGCTATGCACATCTTTCTGATTACTATACCTCAAAATGGCCAGATTCTGCATTGAACTATGCACTGATAAGATATGAAATTGCACAAAAATTAAATAGTGCCACCGATAAACTCGAAGCACTTCAAAAACTTATTAAATTAAGTTCTTCTATAAAGACTAAGCAATACTTTGAAATCTATCAACAACTTGATGATAGTATACAGAATGCCCGTAATGCAGCCAAAAATCAATTTGCTCTTATCCGCTACGAAACGGAAAAAAACAAAGCCGATTTTCTGAAGGCCAAAGCTGAGAATATTGAAAAACAAAAAGATATACTGCTCAGAAATATAGGGATTGGCACTTTAATCCTGTGTTTGCTATTGGGCTATTTTTTATACCAGAAACGGAAAAAAAGCCTGCAACAGGAAAAAGAAATAGAAGTTAAAAAAACGGAACTCAAATATGTAAAAAAAATTCACGACCGTGTGGCCAATAGGGTATACCAGGTAATGTCGGAGGTAGAGAACACACCCGAAATAGATAAGAACGACCTGGCCGACAAACTTGATGTGATCTATAAAATATCGAGAGATCTTTCTTACGACAATAAAGATGTCCACAATGAAGAAAGTTTTTCGATTGAACTGTCGAAAATGTTATACGCTTATGCCTCGGCGGAAACTAACATAACGATTGAAGGTGGCGGCGAAAAACTTTGGGAAGCTATTAATGATGACACTAAAGCTGAAGTGTTTTGCATTTTGCAGGAACTGATGACCAATATGAAAAAGCATAGTGTGGCAGATACCGTTACCTTAAATTTTAAACGTGAAAATGACCGTATAACTGTTTTATATGTAGATAATGGAAAGGGAATGGAGGTTTTAACACCTAAAAATGGATTAAGAAATACGGAAACCCGTATAGAAAGTATTTCTGGCCATATTACTTTTGATACCAAGCCCGATGGAGGGCTTCGTGTTAAATTTTCATTTCCAACCTTATAAAAATATAAATATGTTCAAAAACGTACTCATCGCCGAAGATCATGAAATTGTTAGTAAATCGCTCCGTAGCGCCCTTATAGATCTTGGCATTACCATAGCCGATAAAGATTATGTATTTTATTGTGATGATGCATTTACACGGGTACAAAAAGCACTACGCGATGGCGATCCTTATGAACTGATCATTACCGACCTTTCTTTTGATGAAGACTATCCGAAACAAAAAATAGCAGGAGGCAGAGAATTGATCAAAGCTTTAAAAGAAATACAGCCCGATTTAAAAGTGCTGGTATTTTCGATAGAAAACAGGGCCTTAATTGCCAATACACTATTTAAAGAATTAAATATCGATGCTTATGTACCTAAAGCCCGCCATGATGCCAAAGATCTTAAACTGGCTTTAGAAAGCATTTATAAAAACAAGAAATACCATTCGCCCAACCTGAGGCAAAAAGAAGAATACCTGCACAATTTTACGCACTATGATAAAACAATCGTTTCGCTCATTTTAGATGGAAAAACCCAAAAAGAAATGTCGGGCATTTTGAAACAAAAAAAGATGGAGCCATCTGGCTTGAGCAGCATCGAAAAACGCATAAATTATATTAAAACCGCGCTCAATATTTCAAATAATGGTCAGCTAATTGCTTATTGCATTGCAAATAAGGTGATTTAGCTTAGGTTAGTCTTTAGTCCATACTCTTAACGATTGGTCTCGCTTAGTCACTCGTTTGATGATCCTTCACAAATTCGTCATTCTGAACTTGTTTCAGAATCTTTAAACGGTTTTCCCTACGTTGCTGCATTCTCGTTGTTTTGCCGCTGCGAACCTTGGTTTAAAAAATAGTATTTGACGTGGATTATCGTTAAGATTATCAACCAATGAACTGTTGACTAATGAACCAACCTACGGTTTCCCGTAAGGATGCACCATATTCCTCCCATACTTTTGAGCAGCTTAAAAAAACAACTATGGGAAAATTTATCATTACCAAAAGAACAAACGGCGAATACCAGTTTAATCTCGAAGCGGCAAACGGCAGGGTTATCCTCACCAGCGAGGGTTACGCCACAAAAGCAGGCTGCAACAAAGGTATCGAATCGGTAAAAACCAATGCACCAACCGATGCCATGTACGACAGAAAAATTGCCAAAACCGGAGCGTACTATTTCAATTTAAAAGCTGCAAATGGCGAAATTATCGGTACCAGCCAAATGTATACAACTGCTGATGCCAGAGATAACGGTATCGAATCGGTTAAAGAAAATGCGCCGGATGCATCAGTAAAAGATGAAACCATTTAATGCAAAAAGTTATGGATCTTAAACTAAAGTTAGAACAACTTCATCAGCGCGTGGTGGGCTTAAAAGAGCAGATCAATACCGAGGAGGCTACGAAAAATGCATTTGTAATGCCCTTTATTCAAATCCTCGGTTACGATATTTTTAACCCTACAGAAGTTATACCCGAACACATCTGTGATATCGGCACCAAAAAAGGCGAAAAGGTAGATTATGTGATCCGTAAAAACAATGAGCCCATCCTCATTTTCGAATGTAAACACTGGAAAGAAAGTGCCGATGCGCACAACTCTCAGTTGCATCGCTATTACCATGTTTCTAAAGCGCGGTTTGGGGTATTAACCAATGGTACGGTTTACAATTTTTACGCCGATCTGGAAAAACCGAATATTATGGACGAGAAACCATTCTTAACCATCGATATCGAAGACCTGAAAGATAATGCCATTAAAATCCTCGAAAGTTTTACCAAAAACGAATATAATTTAGAAACGATTCTCGATTCGGCCGAAGGTTTAAAATACATCAAAGCCATCAGAAAGGAATTTGAAAAAGAAATAGACAGCCCTTCTGATGAAATGGTGAAACTATTGGTGAACCGTTTTTTCGACAAACCCTTAACGGCAAACCGGATGATTGCTTTTAAAGATTATACCAAAAAAGCCCTTACCATTTCGATCAATGAATCCATCAGCAACCGCTTAAAATCGGCATTGAATATTAACGAGAAAATTGAGAAAAAGGAGGAGGGTAAAGTGATTCCTATTAATGAAGATCCCGATGCTTCTAAAATCGTAACTACTGAAGAGGAATTAGAAGCTTTCCAGATTGTAAAGGCCATTTTGCGCGAGAAGATTCCATCTGCCAGGATCGCTGCACGAGATACCCAATCTTACTTTGGCGTATTGCTGGATGACAATAATCGTAAACCAATTTGCAGGTTCCATTTTAATACCGTTAACAAGTACATCGAAACTTTCGAGAAAGGAAAAGACGCTGGCGAGAAAAAGCAGCTGTTTAACCTCGATGAGCTTTACGATTACAGAAACCAGTTGCATCAGACTATAGAAAACTACTAATTATCCGCTCATCTCTCAAAAAATGTAGAGGTTGTTTCCGTGGCTGTTTTCGAACCAGGCAGGGCAACCTCTCATTTTGGTATAAACAACCTGCTATCATTCCCTTACTGTTAGCCGTAAGGAATATATTTTTTGCCGAAATACCTTAGTGGCATGAAACATCTCTTTACACTGCTATTATTAACAATCATAATAGGCAATGCCCAGGCACAAAAAAGGAAAGTGATCACCTATCAGTTAATGGAACCTGGTTTCAACAACAAAACAATTAAGGGCACCATCAGCGAAGTGTACACCACAAAACGTTATGGCAAAACCTTCTGGTGGATAGTAATCGGTACCGATACCCTAATCCACGTATGGCGCAGACACCTCGATACCGCAACCATGAAACCAGGTGTAAACCGCGCTTTTTATTCCATTAAACGCCTCAATAATAGCTGGTGGAAGAAAGAAAAATCAGAAGATTATGTGAAGCCGAAGAATGATTAGTGCGTTAATTTATTCAATATATGCTACATTTTGCCAGTTTTGTAAGCAGCTGTTAATGAATCCATTTTGCTGAAAATTAATTGTGAAAATAGTTTTTTGCTTTACGGTTTCCCGTAATGTAAGCCCCTTCAAGCAACTTATTTTTGTAGTATCAAAATTAAAAAATACTAAAATGGCTTGGAGCTTTCACAAACGGATAAAAATTATCCCTGGTGTTCATTTAAACTTAAGTAAAAGTGGTATATCCACTTCTATAGGAGTTAAAGGGGCAAGCATGACTTTCGGAAAATCAGGAACCTATCTTAACACCTCTGTTCCACTTCTAGGCATTAACAGCAGGCATAAACTTTCAGGCTCAAGTCCTCAGCCTCAGGTATACCTGCCAAACGAGCCAGTAGAGGTTTTAGACAATATTTTCAGTGCCGACATTCATGAAATAACCAGCCAAAACATGCTTGGTGTTAAAGAGGCTATTCTATTGGCCCAACAGCAAAGGAAAGAACTCAAAAGCGATTTATTAAAAATCCAGGCTACTTTAGGTGTTTCGAAAACTAAACTCGTGCTAAGTTATATATTCCTCTATGGCCTAATAAAAAAGACTATTCCCACAAGCTTAAAAATAAATATTACGGCACAAAAAGAAGCCATCAAGCAAACATCACTTCAAATAGACAACTGTTATGTCAAGCTTGATATAGAATTTGAACCCGAAATCAGGGAAAAGTACGATCGCTTAGTGAAAGCATTCGGGAACTTAACAACCTCCCATAAAATTTGGGATGTAACGAGTGCCCATTTTCAAGATCGCGTGGCAGCGCGATCATCTGCCAGCACCATTGTAAATAAACGAGATGTAAAGTTTGCATTTAAATCACTTATCGATATCAGATCAAACTTTGAAGCACTATACTTCGAAAATGCAAATGGCGCGGATTTATATTTCTATCCCAGCTTCATCATCATGTATTCCAATAACACAAATTTTGCCATCATCGGGCTTGATGAGCTTAACCTGCAGCAAAGTTATGTTCGTTTTACCGAAACCGGTACGGTACCTCGCGATTCGAAAGTAATCGACAGGACCTGGGCCAAAGTAAATAAAAATGGTACACCAGATAAAAGATTTAAAGGTAACTACCAGATCCCAATAGCCAAATATGGCCAGATCAATTTACGTACGAATACAGGCTTAAACGAAGAATACGAATTTAGCAATTACGAGTTTACAGAAGCATTCGGACAGAGCTTTAGAGATTACCAAACAACGATTAAACAACTAAAATAATTTTTAAATCAAGTACGGATACAGCAATGTGTTCATTCCTAAATGAAAAACTCATGCTCACAGAAAATACCCAACTCGATCAGCAAGTGTTGCAAGACAACAAAGAGATTTTTGCCCGGATAGTTAAAGAGCTAGAAGGAGCAGATTTCGAAATTCTAATTGCCAGTGCATGGTTTACTGACGAGGAATTATTCGCTATCGTTAAAAGTAAAGCCGCTCAAAATGTAAAGGTTGAGCTAATCATCGCCGATAATCAAGAGAATCTAAAGTTAGATTTTGATGAACTTGTTTCCTTGGGAGCTTCAGTAACTAAGATAAAGAATGTTGGCTATGGTATCATGAATCAAAAATTCTGTGTAATTGATAAACGGATTGCACTGCATGGTTCTTATAA
>NZ_JBFTQI010000375.1:0-5700 GCF_056398925.1 Pedobacter sp. 01T416_2 | reverse complement strand
ACAGTGGGGACGATGAGTTCCAGCTCACCGCACCCGCTGTGTTCTAAACAAGTACTTAGAAACTGGATACAGTCCGTCAATTGAGGACATAGCGTTAATTATTATTCCTTATTATCCAATACTCATTTTATTGAGCGATATTACGTATTTTAGATTTTTTAAATCTAACGTAATCAATGTCAAAATCTAATCCTGCACTCTCAACCAAACTAATCCTGTGGGGAAAAGCCGCAGGGCGCTGTCAGTATGACGGCTGTAATAAAACTCTTTTCCAGGATGCACTTACCAAAGGAGAATTTAATCAAAGCTATATAGCACATATAATCGCTGATGAGGAAAAAGGTCCGAGAGGAGATAAAATCCTTTCCCCAAAACTTGCAAAGGACATCAGCAACCTTATGCTGCTTTGCGATGCTCATCACCGTCTGATTGATAAAATTGACGTTGCAGGCCATACCATAAAGCGGCTTCGGGAGATGAAATCAAAACACGAAGATAGAATAGAACTGCTCACTAACATTACTCCGGACAAGCAAAGCCATATGGTACTTCTTGGAGCACGAATTGGTGAACATGACAGTCCACTAAATTACCGGGATTGTGTCTCTGCAATGGTTCCCGAAAGGTATCCCTCATCTACAAGACCAATTGTGCTAGGAATAGGGAATTTAGCGATAAAGGATTCCGATCAAAATTATTGGCCACTTCAGGAAAACCAATTAAAAATGATGTTTGAGCGGGACATTACACCGCTACGTGCGGCAAATGGTCCCCAGCATTTTTCAATCTTTGCACTCGCGCCGATGCCCATTCTGATCCGGCTGGGAACGCTTCTTGGAAATATTTTTTCCACAGATGTCTACCAGCGCCGGCGAAATCCTGAGGCAAGCTGGAAATGGCTGAAAAAAACGAGCAACCGTTCCTTTCAATTGACTCTTCCAGATAATTTTGACCATCCTCCAGTACTCAATTTATCAATAAGTGGGACCATTACCAATGACCGTATCCACGAAATCCTGGGCGAGGAGGTCAACATTTGGACGATAAAGTCCGATATTATTGACCTGGACTGTATGGAAAGTAAGGTACAACTAGAAAGATTTAAACAACTAGTCCGAAAAACTTTTGATCAGCTCAAGGCAAAACATGGGCAGAAGGCAATCTTAAGCATCTTTCCTGCGATGCCCGTATCCTGCGCTGTAGAGTTCGGACGGGCCTGGATGGCTAAATCTGATCTGTCAATGGATATTTTTGACCAGAATAAAACTAATAATTCATTCATCAAAACTCTAAGCATACACTAACATGGAAATGCTCCTTGAAGCAAAACGCAATTTCGGGACTTTCCTCGAACAACTCGCTGACACCCTGGATCTGACCGAAGGCCAGCACAAGACCGCAAAGGAAAAATATACTTCTGTAGCAAATTTTCTTGCCGCCCCGGATACTCTGCTCACACCCTTCGACCCAAGAGTATTGGTACAGGGCTCTGTCCGAATCGGCACAACTGTAAGGCCCATCGGGGAAGATGCGGAGTTTGATATCGATATGACCTGTATTCTTTCTGTAGACATGCCCGCTAAGCAGGAAGACCTCAGAAACATTATTGAAGAGAGACTTCGGGAAAGCAGTGACTACAAGCGCATGCTGAGCGAGGAACAACACCGGAGGTGCCTGAGGCTGCATTATGCAGAAAGCCTGAAATTCCACCTTGATATTGTTCCCGCTATACCCGACGACCCCAGCTGGATACAGGTGCAGGGCGTTCCTGAAGCGTATGCAAAACATGCCATTCTGATCAGCGATGCCGACCATGACTACTTCGATCAGGATAAATACAGTATCGACTGGCCCAAAAGCAATACCGAGGGCTACGCATTATGGTTTTTGGACCGTATGAAAATCCAAGCCGACCGTATCAGGATGGAGCTCAAAGCCCAATTGCTGCTGGAAAGCGTCGACGATGTACCCGAATACAAAGTCCGAACGCCACTGCAAAGAGGGATACAGCTGATGAAGAGACACCGTGATATGATGTTCAAGGACGACTGCGACAATGCGCCGGTATCTATCATCATTACCACTCTTGCTGCAAAGGCCTATGAAAAGGTTATTTCCGCCAGCCAGAGCACCATCTTCTATGATATACTTATCGAAATGATCGATGCCATGCCCACTTTTATCAAGCACTTCGCCGGAGAGTTCCATATTGAAAACCCGGTCAACCACAAAGAGAATTTCGCGGATAAGTGGAACGAGACACCTAAAAAGGCAAGAAACTTTATTGACTGGATTACCGCCTTCAAAAATGACTTTCAGCAGTCCTTTAGAACCGGGGATATCCAAAAGGCTATCAGCTCCCTTCGCCCTCAGTTTGGCGACCGGATCATCAATGAGGCGCTGAACAGATTCGAACCTTCAGGACAGCTACTTAATGAAAGCAAGAATACTTCGCTGATTCCCAATGTTGCCCATAGGCAAATGCCACTATGGCCCGTAAGGCCCGAACATAAAGTCCGCATCACTGCCAAATACAAATCCCATGATAACAACTGGACTTGGACCGAAATCAATGAAAGAACGCTTGAAAAAGGTGTTAACTTAATGTTCAATGCTTATACCGATGTTCCGGAACCTTTTAACGTTTTCTGGCAGGTGGTCAACACCGGAGCGGAGGCCAGAGACAGCGGCTGCTTGAGAGGCGCTATCTTTCCTGCTGGAACGGCCGGGACAGGTGGGCTGCAGCAACCGGAAGCCACCAGCTATTCCGGTCTGCACTGGGTGGAATGCTTTATCGTGAAAAACGGCATATGCGTGGCGAGGAGTGGGGAATCGATTATCAGGATTAGATGATCCCAGACCATCGTAGCACAAGTTCACATACTAACCTTAATTAAGACAACATTCATGGCTTTAAGTCATAATGCGAAATAATAGGGCCCTTTGGCCAGCAGTCATTGTTACAAAATCTAATATAGATGTTATGCTCCAAACCTTAAAAGAATCTTATTGGGTCTGATTGCGACTATTGTCATGCACATCATTGGGAACTGGGGTTTGCCCTCTCCATGTTTTTTATTATAACAGCAAGAAGAACAGGCTGCCCCTCTATATGTTTACCATTATAACTTTCTGACGAAAGATGTTTTCCTGCTAGGCGCAAATTGTTTAAACAGGTGATAAATCAACTTTCACACGAAGCCCTTTAGACTTAACTTAGCATAGTTACTTTATGATACTTTTTCCGACTTATACCAGATTTCTGGAATGTTCACTTGATCTGGGTCGGCAACCATTAAATGTACTTTTCCAAACTGAAATGCAGATAAGATATCTTTTTTCTCAGCTAGTGCTTGATAAAAGCCTTTTGCGAATTCTGTTGAAGCATCAACCCCAACGGGACTATTCATTCCTATAACATAGATATTATGTTTGGAAATTGATTTTGCTTGTTCAGCAGAATAACAAGCACTGAGAAAAACACATTGTGTAATGCCAGAAAATAATTGGAATAAACTCTCAAGCGCTGCTGTAGGTATTAGTACGCTTCTACCGTTATCTTCTTCCATTGCTAGGCCTTCTTCCGTTCCGTGTCCCGTGAAATGAACAAATTGAGGATTATGTTTCATAAGTTCACTTGTCAAGGTATCAAGCTTTGCGCCAGTTTTTGAAATCAATTCTATATCATCTCGATTGGTTGATGATTGAAGAACTTCGCTTATTTTACGCTGTTCCATTCCGGCATTGAGCATTCCAGCGTCAGTTGGAGATGACGCAAAAAAAAGAATTTTATCTTTGATTGTGGTAACTAAAGTTTGTGATTTATTTAGGAGGTAAATAACTTTATTCCTTACACTGTATTCCCAATTATCTTCACGGAGGTCAAAATGAACGATGGCCCAGCCATCTTTATCAAAATCACTTCTGCATTTTATTTGTTCTGTTTTGTAGGCTGTTAGCCCAAGAATACATTCAGGTTTGTGAAAATCCTTTCTCAGATTTATTTCTTTAATAATTCTAAGACCAGCTAGCTTTTTGACCTCTTCTTTTTTTCTGTTCGGTAAATTTAAATCTAGAATTAAAAGATCTATTTTATATCCGCGCATAAAATAAGATATAGCGTCAGCAACATTTTCTGCAATAAGTATCTCTACGTTTTCACTTGATACAATCTCTTCAATCACCAGTTTGATTTTCTCAATTTTTAAAGGTGTATCATCCACAATTAATATTTTCATGAGTTAAGAGACCGCATAAAAGTTTCAAGTTCCCTTTCCCAAGACGTGTTTTTCAGATTGTAGTAAATGTATCCTTTGTAGAGAGTTGGAAAGTTCTCACTCAGTTGTTCATCAAGTTCTTTAATTGAAATCAGCCCGCCATCAAATTCATTGTATTGAGTAATAACTTTTACTCGCGAATGTTTACGGTAGCGTTTCATTTCTTTCAAAATATCACGCCCACCATAACCTTTTGGTTTACCTGAAAAATTGCCCTGACCTTGATCATAAGTTGGTAAACTCATATCAAGTAGAATGAAATCGAATTCAGTTTCAAAAATAGCCTTTAAGCCGCTTTGATAAGACATTCTACTCAATAATTGTACAGCGGGGAAAAATTCTTTGATAAATAAGATAATCTTTTCAGCTTTGGCTGGGTCATCCTCAATTAGTAATCCTGTCATGATATAAGGTATTTAGGTCAAAAGAAATCTCTACTTCAAATTCAAAATTTTCATATCGAGGTTCAATATTATAATCCCTGCGACCCAAATCTACGGCGATTGATTTACAAAGTTTCAGGTATCCTGAACCTTTTTCAAAACTCACTGTCGAGCCATTTTGATAATTTTTAATTTTTATCTTTGCTTCTGCAATTTTTCTTTCAAGTTCTTTTAAATCTTTTTGCTTCGAAATATTGTTTTTAAAGTTGATTTTTAAAAGTCCGTCTCTCTCAAAAATAGCTATATGAATACGTAGCTTTTCATCAAGATCACGATTTTTATAAATAGCATTATCAAAAAGATTTATAAAGATATCACCAAAGGATTCGAAATATTTTCCTTTAATACGTTCTTCAAAAGTATTTTTAATTTTAAGTTCTGCTTTATGTAGGGCATTTTGGTTTATACTATTCATATAATCTATGATTGCCTGAAGACTTAAATCAATCGGGAATTCTTCAATATATTGATTTTTCGAAATTTTGAACCAATTTGTCATTTGGCTAGTAACTACCTGCACTTCGGTACTGCAATCTACAATATGCTTTAATAAGAGATGGTTGCCACTTTCGTCAAAGCTTATAGCTTCAATTTCCTTTTGTAATAATGTTAACAGTTCCAGTAGTCTAGGAGTTAAAACAGCAGTTATGTTATCTCTAAGCCATTCTAAATTCTTTTCCAATTTTTCATATAAGGTATCAAAGACCTCATCAATAAATGCCTGAAAATCAATAAGCCTCCCAATTCTGTTACGATAGATGTTGAACATCTCTGAAGCCGAGAAAGAAAAATCAAACATTCCTGTGATCATCCCATTTTCATGTGAACGAACTTTAACCCAAGACAGACCCTCGTCAATCAAACTATCAATCTTCTCCGAAAATACCGCAAGGCAGTTTTGAAGCCGCTTATTTTTTTGCTTATCTTGAAAAGTCTGGTTCCAAAATTCGATTTCTCCGTAATTCTGAAGCAATGAGTCC
>NZ_JBFTQI010000374.1:0-8462 GCF_056398925.1 Pedobacter sp. 01T416_2 | reverse complement strand
CATGAAGATATCAAACATACAAGTATTAAGAGGGCCAAACATATGGTCAATTAGCCGGAAAAAACTGATCCAGATGCGTTTAGATCTGGAAGATTTGGAGCAAAAACCAACTAACGTTATTGAGGGATTTAGTGAGCGGATAGAGAAATTGTTACCCAGCATGTTTACACATCGCTGTTCTAAGGGAGTTGAAGGTGGCTTTTTCACCCGGGTAAAAGAAGGGACATGGATGGGGCATGTAATTGAACATATTGCCTTGGAAATTCAAACTTTGGCGGGCATGGAAACTGGTTTCGGCAGAACCCGCCAAACTAAAACTGAAGGCATTTATAATGTGGTATTCAGTTATCTGGAAGAAAAGGTTGGTGTTTACGCTGCTGAAGCTGCAGTTAAAATTGCCGAAGCCCTGATTAATAACGAAGAGTACGATTTGGAGCACGACATCCGAAGGATGAAGGAAATACGTGAGCTGGAAGCATTAGGGCCAAGTACAGGTTCTATTGTGGAGGAAGCCGTAAGTAGAAGTATTCCATGGATCAGATTAAATAAAAGCTCTTTGGTGCAATTGGGATACGGTAAAAATCAGGTACGTTTTAGGGCTACCATGACCGAAAAAACAAGTAGCATCGCTGTAGATATTGCCAGCAACAAGGAAGAGACAAAACGTTTGCTTACCGAAGCTGCCATTCCGGTAGCCTCTGGAGTAACGATTTCAAATCCTGATGATCTGGAAGCATCTGTTAAAAAGGTTGGATTTCCTTTAGTTTTTAAACCACTTGATGGCAACCACGGTAAAGGTGCAACCATTAATGTGAAAACGATGGAAGATGCGGTTGCCGCTTTCGAATACGCCAAAACGTATTCGCGAAAGGTAATTATAGAAAAATTTATTACCGGTTTCGATTTTAGGGTACTGGTAATCGATCATAAAGTTATTGCTGCCGCACAACGCGATCCTGCACATGTTAAGGGCAATGGAATTCATACGATCCAAGAATTGATCGATAAGGAGAATGAAGATCCACGCCGTGGTTATGGTCACGAAAATGTGCTAACTGAAATTGCTGTTGACCGGGATACTTTGGATCTGCTGGCCAAAAAAGAATATACCTTAGAAACTATTCCCGAAAAGGGAGAAGTGGTTTATTTAAAATCTACTGCAAATTTAAGTACAGGCGGGACATCTATCGATGTAACTGACATTGTACATCCACAGAATATTTTTATATGTGAAAGGATTTCGAGGGTAATCGGATTGGATATCTGCGGTATCGATATCATGGCGCAAGACCTTACCCAGCCATTAACCGAAAACGGAGGTGTGGTTTTGGAAGTTAATGCAGCACCAGGATTCAGGATGCACCTTGCACCAAGTGAAGGCTTGCCTAGAAACGTAGCTGCATCGGTTATTGACATGCTGTATCCACAGGGAAAATTGTCACAGATTCCGATTATTGCTGTAACCGGAACAAACGGAAAAACCACTACTACACGGTTAATTGCGCACATTATCAGAAGTAATGGTAAACGTGTAGGTTTTACCACCAGTGACGGTGTGTATGTGCACAATACGATGCTAATGAAAGGTGATACCACTGGACCGGTAAGTGCTGAGTTCATTTTAAAAGATCCAACAGTTGAATTTGCGGTATTAGAAACCGCCCGTGGTGGAATTTTAAGAGCTGGACTGGGATTTAATGCATGTGATATTGGCGTAGTAACCAATATCCAGGAAGATCACTTGGGTATTTCAGATATCCATAATCTTGACGATCTGACACGTGTCAAAGCGGTTGTGATCGGGGCAGTGCGCCGTAAAGGTTGGGCAGTATTAAATGCCGATAATGGTTATTGCGTTCGCATTGGCAAAGATGCGCGCTGTAATGTTGCTTATTTTAGCATGGATGAAAATAATCCGGTGATTAAAGAACATTGTAGAAAAGGTGGAATTGCCGCCATTTATGAAAACGGATACATTACCATTAAAACAGGCGACTGGAAATTGAGGGTAGATAAAGCCACGCACATTCCATTAACTTTTGGTGGTTCCGTGAATTTTATGATCCAGAATGTGCTTGCAGCAACACTGGCAACCTATTTATGGGGCTATAAACCTGAAGATATCCGTTTATCGCTGGAAACATTTATTCCTTCTGCGGCGCATACCCCGGGAAGGATGAATATTTTCAGGTTCAAAGAATTTAAGGTACTGGTCGATTTTGCGCATAACCCTGACGGATTTAATGGCGTAAAAGGTTTCTTGCAAGGTGTAGAGGCAACCGAACATGTAGGTATTATTTCGGCAACAGGAGATAGAAGAGATGAGGATATTATCGAAACTGCCCGCATTTCTGCTCAGATGTTTGATAAAATTTATATTTGTCAGGAGAAATATCTCCGAGGCAGACAACAACAAGAACTGGTTGACCTGCTGGTAAAAGGCATCAAGGAAGTTGATCCGGATAAAGAGATCATCATTAACAATAAAAGCACCGAATGTTTGCAGATCGCGATCGAAACTGCTAAAAAAGGCTCTTATTTAACGATTCTAAGTAACACCATCGATAATACGATCCAGCGCGTTACCGAACATTTAGATCGGGAATTAGAGTCGTAATTCTTAACTGATTTAGTTCCTAAGAGATCGTCACCCTGACCTGTAGCGCAGCGGAAAGCTACGAAGTAAATTTATTTCAGGATCTTTAAAAAAAGATGCTGACCACGTAGTAGCTACAAGACAATTAAAAATGCTACTTCTAAAACCTCCTCCGATAATAAATCGAAGGAGGTTTTTCTGTTTTTATCTCGGTCACTTATGCTTGAGCATCACGTAATCTTTTAATTTCATCATGCGATACTCTTAACGATGCTTTTTGGTCAGAGATTAAATCTCTGATATTTGAAGGAATATCCTCTTCCTCTAATGCCATTTTATATGCATTTTGTGCTGCATCTTCTCCAAACTCACAATTGTTTAAAACAGTTTTACGGTCGTGGCCGGTAAATAATGCCTTAACATCCATCCATGCCCGGTAAATTTTTCCGGAGTTTGTTGTTCCGGTTTCGATATCCTCACCCAATGCAGCTACTTCTGCAGCCAAAGCCATTTTATATTTTTGACTTTCGGCAATCATATTTAAAAATAGCGTTTTCAGATCGGCATCTCCATCCTTTAATTCCTGACGGGCTTTTTCATAACCTTCAATACGATCGTTATTAATTTGAACCAGATCGTTTAATACCTCTGCTGTTGCTGTTGTCGTTTTCATGTTTTTTTATTTTATAGTTTCGATGTATAAAAGCAACATGAACAATTAAAAAAAGGTTTGTCATTTTTTTTAATTGTCTACAACAGTGAGCTATATCAGCTTAATTATTTCTTTGAAAAGTATTGTGCCAGCTTTTCTTTAACAAAACGCCTAACACGGGTTACCATATTGCCTTTCCGTTTAATCAAAAAGCTTTTGATGGCTTTGTATGCGATGGGGTCTTCTGCTATTGTGGTCGGAAACTCAACAATGGGCTTGGGGTTGATAATTACGTTGTAGATATCATTTATTCCTGAGTGCACGCCAGTGCCATCATGGCCAATATTGTTAACGAGTGATTGCGATGGGTTAAGTGTGATGCCTCCTTTTAAAAAGATAGAAGCATACCATCTAATTGCCCAACTGTTGTTTTTTCCCTTCTTAAACGCTAACATCTGTTTCCAGAAGTTCATTTTATTGTCGATGGAAAATGCAGCTCTTTTCTTTTTATCAAACTGTTTTATAAGGATGTTAATATCTGGTTCGAAGTTTTTCCACGCCCTTCCCCATGTGGCCCAACCCCAACTTGTGGCCGCCCGGTAGAAAAACGATTGCGAAAGTTGATCTGATTTTAGAGGATACATGTAGGCCCCAATATGCATTACTTTTTCCTCTTCGCGGTAATGGCTTAAAGCATTGTTGAAATAGGCTAAAGTATGGGGAGAGGTAACCAGATCATCTTCAAAAACAATTACCTGATCGTATTCTGCTATTAATTGGGTTACCCCTGTAATTACCGAATTGGCTAAACCTGCATTTACCTTGCTTTCGATTACTTTAACCGATTTAAAACCTTCTGTTTTTTTGATGATTTTTCTTACTTCAGCAACTTTTTCTTTATCCTGATCTGTTTTGGCACCATCAGAAAAGATATACAAATGGCTTTGTGCTGCCAATTCATTTTGTTGCAGGAATTGTAACGTACGCTCGGTGTGCTGCGGGCGGTTGTATACGAAAAGTGCTATTGGGGCAAGGTTTTGCATTTTTGTTTTTTATCAATTAAGTTTATCAATAAACTGCTCAGTTTCTTCGTCATTTCGACTGGAGCAACGCGGAATGGAGAAATCTTTAAATTATGTTAAGAATCAAGCTATAAGATTTCTCGGCTTCGTTGCACTTCGCTCGAAATGACGATCGCCCTACTCCTAAAATATATGCAGATTATGGTCAGATTTTTTGGTTAACACCGTATAGGCATTGGCAAACTGTTCTTGCTTTTTCTTCCCAAACAAGTTACCCAAAGTTTTTTTAATCTGGTATTCCAGTTCGATTTTTAAGTTTTTAGAAAAAGTTTTAGGTGCTTTTCTATTAATAAACTCATTAAACTTTACCGTTTCTGGTGCAGTCATCGAAACTTTATCTTCTAGAATTTCTAAACCTTCACTCTGCAGCAAGAACCTCAAGGAAGTTGGGGTGTACATGTTAATGTGCCCATAATCCAGAAAATGTTTCATTCTTTGGTCTACACCAAAGCGATAATCTTTAGGTACTTCAACAACAATATATTTTGCTACCCTTTTCAATTCACGGATCAGGATCCTTTCGTGTTCTACGTGTTCTAAAACGTGCGCAAGAATAATCAGATCAAATGCATCATCTTCATAAGGGATTTTATACCCATCAAAAGTTTGTGCTTCTTTTAAACTGGCGAGGTTACGGTCTTTTATAATGTCGACACCACTTTGTGCAATTTCTAAAGCATACAGTTCTGGTGCGAAATGCCATTCATTTAAAAAATGTAAAATGCTGCCATCTCCGGCGCCAACCTCAAGCACTTTTTTAGGCTTTAACCCTTTGCAAACATCAACAATATTCTGTGCTTTATATTTTGCGCCAAGCATTCTCCATGCTACATCGCTATTGGTATAAAAATTATCGTAGGCCGTTTTTACTTCTTCGCTTAACATGATGCTTACTGATTTAAATACCTAAACAATTATCCGTTTTATAAAAAACTGAGGTTGCTTTTTCGTAAAAAAGGCCTGGTGAAATCCCACTGAAGCTGATTTCTTTGAAACCTTGAGCCTTTAAAAGCACACGGGCAGGATGATATACTTCACGTTCACTATCATCCAAAACTAATACTCCGCTTTCTGATAGTGCATCAGCGCTATATTTACAACAGTTTACACGGTCGCGCCCATCAACAATAATAATGTCGAATTTTTTATCGAGCAAGGTTGCTTTTTTGGCATATTCCCCATCTTTTTCCAAATGGCAGAATATCATCTCAGCATTGGCCGGACTTGTATTTTTTACTTTATCAAACCAGCCTTTATCGTGCTCTACAGAAGTTACCGAACCAGCCCTTTCAGCATAAAAAATAGTAGAACTGCCAGAGCCATATTCGAAAATATGCTGTGTTTTGTTTATGCGTTCTTTAATAAAATCGATAAACGAATAGGTTACCCATGGCAATGCTTTTCCTTGCCCGTCTACGGCCTGTTTTTTATCAAAAGCCGTAAACCAGCCAATGCTGTTCAGATAGCCTTTATGTCCGTATGATAATAATGCCTTAAGCCTGCTTGGCTTTGCAATTAATGTGGTTAATGCTTTAAGAGTACTCAACGTTTAAATATTTTTTGAAATGCGGTGACCAAAAATAATGATTTTAACATCATTATACCTTGTTGACGAAGTTTAGGGATAAATAGTATAAAAAAGGCCGAAATAAAGTATGCGATTACTGTAGCTATTGCTGTACCCATCATTCCCATTCTTGGGATAAGGATAATGTTTAAAATGATATTTACAACCGCCCCTATTCCTGTTCGGATAAAAGTTAGCCGGCCAAAATTTTCTGCTATTAAATACTGTCCGCTTGCTACACCAAGAAATATGAAGGCAGAACCCCAAACATGAACCGACAACACAGGTGCGGCATCAGCAAATTCTGGTTTAAAATAACTATAAATGAACGGCGAGGCAAAAGTTATAAAAATGGCAAAACTTAAGCTTAACCAAACCATTAAATCGTATAAATTCTGAAGTCTCTTCTGATAACGTTCCTTATCATCTCTCCTCGCATTTAAAATTGCAGGAAAGAGTGATGAAACGATAGCAACAGGGACGAAGTTTAAAGCCTCGCTAAAGTTGACCACTGTTGCATAAGCACCCGCCTCGGCTGTCCCTTTCGCACCTAAAATCTGCTTAAGCATAATCTGATCAATTTTCATATAAACTGAAACCATTATGCCAGAAATGATCAGTGGCCATGAAAGGGAGAAGAGTTTTTTAGCCAATGTTTTTTCAAATCTCCAATTCAGAATACTTCTATTTTTTCTGTTATAGGTAATAATATAGCCTATAGAAAGTAAAACGGTATCAAAAAGAAAAGCAAAAAAGAAATAGCTGATTGGCGAATTTGTGTAGATTAAAATAATTTTTATTGCAGCAGAAACTAGATTCCCAATAATCTGCACCTGCATAATGTATTTGGATTTTACTTCTGATTGAAAATAAGAATCGATTACAGTAAAAGATTGAAATACACCAACAAACGAAAGCAATAATATGAATTGATATTGGATGTCCTCAAGTGGGTAAATGAGCCATGCAAGTGAAATTAAAGGAATGCACATAAAACCTGCAAAAGCTTTCAACCCAAATGCTGTGCCTAAGATCTGATCCCTTTTCTGCGGAAACTGGTGAAGTTCTTTTACAATAAACTGATCTAAGCCGAGGCCCGCCAATGCTGCGAATAAAAAAACATAAGCGATTGATGTAGTGAGAATACCATTACCATACGACAGCAAATAGTTTGCAACCGCGATATTCGTTAGCATTTTTATTCCTAAACTGCCAACTTTCCCGATCAAAAGCATTCCTGTATTTTTAAAATACTTTATTAGTGCTTCTTGGTCAAAACCTTTTATGGCGGGTAATTTCATTAACGCAAAGATGTAAAAAAATGTGCGTTAAGTTAGGTGCTGAATATTCAAAATATTAAGTACACAATATATGTACTATTATTTCCCTTCACTTTTTGTCTCTAGCGCTTTTGTTTCTGTTGTTTTGGTTTCGGGTGTTGGTACAGGAACAGTATTTACCACCGGGGCAGGTTTGCTGTTTAAAGGTGCGCCTACAGCAATATCGCAGCGATGGTTGGGCTGGCCGTGAGGTGGGTTCAAACCCTTTCCTGTTTTTATCGCTAAAGTTTGTTTCACTACAGCAGGCTGTGTGGTCACTACTTGTGTTGGTTTGCTATCCAGGGGTGCCCCAATAGCTATGTCACACCTGTGGCCAGGCTCTCCATGTTTAGGATTAAGTTTTTTACCTGATGTATTTACCATAGGAGGCGCCGGAACAGTTACCGGTTGTGGAGTAGCGCTTTTTTGTGGTTGAACGGCGGCTGTTTGGTGTAATGGTGCGCCAACTGCTAAAGCACAGGTATGGCCGGCATCGCCATGTGGCGGATTGAAAATTAGGTTAGTTTTGGCACTTTGCGCTGCGGGTTGCGCAGTATTGCTTTTTTGAAGTCCCTGTATTCCCGTAGGTGTTGGAATAACAGCTTGAGCAGTTTCTTTCTTTTCGCTATTACAGGCGCAAAGTAGCGTTAGGGCTAACAGGTAAAAAGCGTTTTTCATGGGACTGAGATTAATTTACTCAAATATGGCGAAATTAATTTAGGTCTAAAAACTCTTTTCTATTCTTTCTAGCTGCTTGAGGTGATGTTTTAAATGAATTTCGATAAACCTTAGCCATTGTTTGGCATTTAGATAACCTAGTCGTGGGTGTTTTGTTTTACAATTGGCTTTTGCATGGGCAATTAGAGGATAATTATCATCAAGACCTTTTTCAAACTCTAAAATAAAATCGAGGGCTTCTGTTTTGCTGATTTTTTTAACACGATCGGCCAGTCTTTTCGGAACTTTATACTTTTTTGACGGCGGCAGGGTGCCTAAAAGCAAAATCAGTTTTACAATAAAAAGTGTGGGTTTGTTTTCACCTTTACCACTTGCTGCACGTTCAAGTGCAATTAAGGAGAGCAGGCTTGAATCGAAAATATGCGAATATACTTCGCTGTAACTCCATCCGGCGATGGGTGGCGTGGTTTGAAAAATATCCTCGGAATAGTAAGATAATTTCGATTTATAGGCATCAACAATTTTATGTATCGATGCCTTTATTTTTGCAGCCGTCATTTAATAAAGA
>NZ_JBFTQI010000373.1:0-5717 GCF_056398925.1 Pedobacter sp. 01T416_2 | reverse complement strand
GGGTAACACTTGGTTTCATCACACACCTGATAGTACAGACCACATTTAATTTTAGTGCCTGCTTTTGCCTTGCTGTAATCGACCATTATCCTAAAGTTTGCCTTTCCTTCAAAAATAAACATGCCCTCGTTGCCCGGATAAGGAATAGCTGCTGTTGTTTTCCATTCTTTATCGGCCACTGCACCTTCAGGAAGTTCCAATCTGGTTTCGGTAACCACAAATGGATTATCTTTAGATACATAGGCATAAATATGCCAGCCTTTTAAAATTTTGGCTTCGATAAGCAAACTGTCTTTTTTATTGCCATTACCAGGAATAAACCTTGCAGAAACCGCAACCGGATCGGCCGTGGTAGGCTCATCATTAACAATCGCTTTTGGCAACTGGTAACTTTGCTGTTGACCAGTAGGAAAGCTTTTTCCATAGGTATTGACCATGAATTTAAAGCCACCAGATTCGGTATAAAATAGATTATTAAGGTTTAGATTGAGCCAATTTCTCCATTCAGCTGCTTTGTTGAATTTTTGAGTAGTGTAACGTTCGAGCAAACGTTGCGCCATCGCTACCTCTTTGTTGGCCTCCAATAAAGTTACACATTTATCTAAAAGCGCCACTTTACGGTTAGAAATACCTAGCTTTTGTGCATCACGGTCTAACAGAAGGGTATACACGCTAGAAGGATAGAAATATTCATAATTTTGACGGTAATACTTGTGATAGAGACTGATATTAGTACCATAAATAGCAAATAAACTATCTCCGGCATAACTTTTTACATAGTCCTCAAAAGATTGGGTATCGTTGGTTACCGGCATTTTCAAAAACATTTCGTTGCCATGGCCAATATCTTCACCTTTTGCTTTTTTATCTTTTAATTCCTGTTGCATTTTCAGCATACGCAGGTTCCCTTCACGACGTGATACAATGGCCTGATTATAAAGATCTTTGCTTAACCGATAAATCAGTTCATCTATGCCACTACGGGTTTCGATCTGTACTTTTTTAACAATAGCCGGAAGATGATCGAATTTTTTGATGTAACAGATCGTGTTTACAAAAACATCTTTGGCCTCATCTGTCATATAATCAGGAGAGCCTGCAAAACCCCACATAAAATAATTTCCTTGGCGACCTAATGCCACTGCTTCGGCATTTTTAAGACAAACGCCACCTGAAATAGATTCAGCATCTGGCGAATCGTTAAATCCTTCGCCGTGCGAAACCATGCCGATTAGATAAGGTTCTTTGGAAGAAAAGCCTTGCTTTACCACCTGCCACCTATTCATTTCTTTGGGTGTACCAACTCCCTGATGACCATTAAAAAAAGAACCAGGCGTGGGTTTTTTCACCATAGTTAATTTTACAGCATTTGGGGTATTAAAAATGGGATGATCGGTTCTGATGTTCAAGGCTTCGTCATCCAGACACTGGCAGTACCAGTCGAACTTTAAACCTAAAGGTAAACCCACATTGGGTGCCATGGCGTGCATTAAAACCATTGGGCGACTAAATTTTGCGGGCATGTTAACAGGGCCGGCATCCATTAAGGTTACATCTACCTCATCAGACATTTCTACCTTATAATCAGCCACATCTATTACTTTAACCTCGGTAAAGCGCTGTTCCAAAAAGGTTTTAAAATCTGCCATTCTGGTTTTGTATATTTTTTCGACAACAGCTGGTGTAGTTGAATAATAAACTACATTTTTCGGCATTGGTTTATCGGGATTATATCCAACATACAAAACCTTCAATACAATTTTCTCCCGATATTTCGCAGTTCCAAAAGTGAGCAGCGAAACCAGCATCAGGCATGCCGTTAGCATCTTTTTCATCATCTATATTTTATCAACCAATAACTAATTGAATATTTCAGCAAGCTTTTTGTTCAAAGGTTCACCACGCAAGCCATTACCGATAATTTTACCCTGCGCATCTACCAGAAAACTTGCAGGTACTGCGCGTACACCATATAAACGGCCTACTTCATTGTTCCATCCTTTCAGGTCAGAAACATGAATCCAGTCTAAACCATCTTTTTCAATCGCTTCTAACCAGCGTTCTTTTACATTATCCAATGAAACCGAAATAATTTCGAAGCCTTTATCTTTATAGGTTTGATATTGTTTTACCAGGTTCGGATTTTCGGCCCTGCAGGGACCGCACCAGCTTGCCCAAAACTCAACCAGTACCACTTTTCCTTTTAAACTGGCTAACGAAACTGGCTTGCCTACCACATTGTTCTGTGTAAAAAGCGGCGCAACATTTCCAACAGCAGTAATGCCACTTGCGGCAATACGCTGAGCGAGTTCTTTTCCCATATCGGTTTCACGGTACGCTTTGTTCAAGGCAATAAAAAGCGGTTCAACTTTGGCTACATCAACCTTACTTCCGGCAGCTTCTGAAAGTGCTACCAAAGCGAAATATGAATTTGGGTGTTCTTTARCAAATTGAAATTGTTTATCGGTTCTGTTCTGGATGTTTTTTCTGAAGCGCAGGTCTACTGCTTTCATGTAAGCGGTATCTTTTTGCTGCTCGGGTGTGCCACGGTTAAAATCTATATTAACGGCTTTGGTAAGTGCCATAATGGTACCACCAATAGCTTTGTTATAGGCATCATATTCCTGGTAAACTTTCGAACCACTAAAAACAGCGTTTTCCAAAGAATCCTTTGAAGTGATCGTTACCTGTTCCTTACCAAAATAAAAGTAAATAACATCTCCGGTATAAACTGCCTTACCTTTACCGCCACCAGTATGATCGAGTGCCATACGGGCGTAGGCATTACCAGAAATATGTCCGGCAAACTTGAAACTTCCGTTAACAAGCGCTACTGAATCTTCGTGACTTACACCATTGTCCATGTAATCGATATAGGCTTTCGCTGGTGCTCCCAATGTGCCTATTTTACCTGTTAAACTAAAATTCGGCGCTTGTGCCCAGCTTAAAACTGGTAACAAAATGGCCAATACTGCTAATTTTATGATTTTCATTTGTATGTTTCTTTATGTTTAAATAAGTTCCACGCTCAGATTTAAGCCCAAGCGTGGAACAGCATTATTTTCTGATCGCGATATCAACCGGAGCGCCGGGAATTCCTTCGATCTTTTTAATGAGTACACCATTCATTCCTGTAGCTATATTTAGAAATGAAACGGTTTCTTCTGTTCCTACCATCAATGTTTCTTCGTCTTCAGTAAGTTTTAGCATCGTAATCGATTTACCACTAAAGCTAGTAACAAGCTCCATAAGCTCTTCATTTACAGGATTATACCGATACACTTTACTACCATTGGCAATATAGATTACCCCATTTTTAGCACCACTCCATTTTGTATTTTCGTTAATTAACTCCTGGCGTACAAAAAGACGCTTATGTTGAGGGGTAAAGGTAAACGGCCCGTTAAACTGAACATTGAACTTTAATTCATAAATCTTTCCATCGGTTCCCTTACTATAGGCAAAACAATCTGCGTTATTAAGTTGCTCCAAATGAATAAGATCCATACCTACATTTAATGGATCGAAAGCATTTGTTGTGGTAACCGAGTATTGAGTACCAAAATAAACAGGCGCTCCATAAAGATTGATCCTGACAAATTGCTTTCTGTTTTTGTCGAAGCCAATAAAATAGGTAGCCGATTGCGTAAAGCTCATTACAAAAGACGGGGCCAATTCGTAATCACCATCAGCAGGTAAGCCGAACATTCCATAAGTAGCAGCCTGATCCCATGTGCTCGTTGTTCCACCATAAAACTTACCATTTACAACGCCCATCATTACCCCTTGAGGATGCGAGATCAGTGAACCAACCTCAAGATTATCCGGTTGCGTAAAGAAGTTATCCTTAAGTGTATTTGGGTATTTTGGATCTTCCTGCATGGTATTGGGCTCCAACCTGATTCCGCCATTTTTTGTAATAATCCAATACCCTAACATTGTGCCGCCCGTAAATGCATTCCTAAGCAGAAATAAATTTGTAGGGTTTGCAGGCAAATCTTTCCCCTGCATTGCCCTGTATAAACGGGCCTTTACACTACCGTCCGGTTTTACAAATGAAAACTGTGTTATTCCATTTTCGACACTCAATACCGTTGTACCACTGGCAAACTCGGTTCCCCCGTCTATGTAAAACTTATGGAAATATTTCATTCCATTTGCTTTGTTGAACACTGTAAGACGGGCAGCGTATCTTTTAGCCTGCAAACCAAATATGATTCTTAAAGCTGGTCCGGTATAAAGAACGTCATTCCCTTCCATTACACTGATTTTCCATTGAAGTTCTATATTGGCCGCATCCACACCTTCTATTTTTGGTTTGATGATCAAACTATCACCTACACTTGCAGTGTAAACAGAATCGAGGTTGGCCAGTTTAGGCTCAATAGGCATATCGATATCATAATTGCCAAGGTCTTTATGACATGCGGCAAGAGAAACCACACCAATTATTAACAAGATTAATTTTTTAATATCCATGTTTTTACATTTAAATAACCTCATTACCGTTTTCATCTATAAAATAGTATTTGCCATTCTGCATGTTTTTTCTCAACAGCGTTTTTTTGGCCGGATTTTTTTATTGTAGAAATAATAACTATTAGTATTACCTGCAGTTACCTCTTCAATTACATAGCCTTTTGCTTCATTTTTAGTTACCCAATTAAATGGATTATTTAGCATAGTGGTTAATAAACCTATATAATAGAGGTTTTTTGGTGCGTCCAGTCCATCGGTAGTAAGGGAGGTTTGCCCGGTTACCAGAATAAACAACTCGTGTTTGGTTCTCGAATAAGGAGGAAGCGGCCAGGTATCCCACCAATTTGGTTTTTCCAGTTTGGAGGAGAACACCACTTTTGCCCTGATCAGATATGGGTTTTCGATGCCCAGATCTGGTGTACCGGTTAATTTGATGAGTATGGAAACCGATCTGTTTTCAAGTTCCTTATCCTTATTATAAATAACCACAGGAATGTATCCTAATCCTTTATTAGGAAGGATTGAATATTGAGTTTTCAAAGCTTCGTAATGAATTCCGAGAGTTGCCGTAGAAGAATCAGCATCTACCCGTGCACTAAATTTCCGCTCTACATCTGCTCTGATTCCGGATAAACGTACAGGTAGCCACACGGTATCCTGGGCCAGTGTAGGATTATAGGCAAAGGTTCTTACTATACTGTCTTTATCACCATTATAAATGTCGAAATAGACATTAGCACTGTGATCAAAACGCATTTCTTCTGCTTTCTTGCATGAAACAAGGCAGATAATTGCGAATATTAATATATATATTTTCATAATTTGCTATTAATAGAATTTCAAATTGTTTTATCTGCCACCATAAACAATCTCATCGTTAGGAAGAGGAAGTACGAAAATGTTATCGGAAGCAGGAATGGTTACACCAGTTTGCCCTACTATACCTCTATTAAGCCGCTTATACATATAGAATAACTGGCCTTCGGCTAACCATTCTTTACGGGCATCTTTAAGCAGTTCTTTTAATAAATCTTCTTCGTTGTTTATGGTCAAAGGGTCACCTATTTGCCTCGCTTCACGAACCTGTGTAAGGTAATTGACCGCGGTTGTGGGATTATTTGCATATGAACACTCGGCAGCGATGTAATACATCTCACTAAGCCTGATTGCAGGAGCCATCAGATAATGTAAATTTGCGCCTGTTTCAGCACTTAAGGGGTTTCTGCGGTATTTAACGA
>NZ_JBFTQI010000372.1:0-5743 GCF_056398925.1 Pedobacter sp. 01T416_2 | reverse complement strand
GATCACTAGCGTGAAAGATTGCTTCGTCGTTCCTCCTCGCAATGACGACCTTTCTTTTGAATCTGTTATTGATAGCGCAGTCGAAGGGCTTTTGTTTGTGATTTATGAATCTTAAAAAATCTTCGATCGAATCATGTATTTGATATACAGAAGCCTACAGTATCATAATGCCCTTGATGTTTCCTGCTTGCTTATAAACAGCAATCACTTCATCCGCATTTTGCATCGTCTTTTTTACGGTAATTGAAACATATTTCCCTGTTTTTGAAGCTTGCTCAATAAACTCATCATCAGGTAAAATGGCACGTAAGTCTTGTATTTTATCTAGCCCGCCAGTGATAATAAATTTAAAATTATAAATACCTGGAAACTGCTCAACACTTTCTAGTTTCTCTTTTAAATTAGCATAAATATCTCCATTATCCCCATCCGGGATATCAGTAAACTCAATATCTTTATTATTTTTATTCTCATCCATAACGAAAGCATATCAAATTCTATACCCAAATAAACAGGGTGCAATTCTGACAGAATTAACGTTTATTTTAATTAAAATACCGCCATTTTAGCGAATCGAAGGGGGCTTTACCCCTAAATCCCCTAAGGGGACTTTATACCCAAATTTAATGGCATGATGGATTCTGAACCAAGTTCAGAATGACGAACGATAAAATAGGCTGTGGGTTTTAAACCTTTAATAGTAGCACAAACTCAATTACATAAACCTTAGCGAAGCGGATACCGGCCTTGTKGGCAATGCCTGCAGGCGTATGAGCAAAGCAAAGGGCTACAGAACCCAATGAAATAGAGGTTTGGCTTTTCTAAAATTAAAGAAACAGATCTACCATAGCCATAGTTAGCCCTATAAAAACAAGGTCCACTTTACCATATAAGATAGATAAGGACATATAAGCCAATATAAGGATAGATTCTGACCACGAAGTAGCTATTAGACCTAAAATTAATAGGAACAGCTAATAAAACAAGTTCAAAATGACGAACGGTTGGGGCGATCGATTAGGTTTTAAACTAATTACTAACAACTTTGGCAAAAAGCGATAGGAATTGTTATTTTTGAACCTCAAAAAACAGGAGCCGATTTGGATTATTTAGCAGGATTAAACCCACAACAAAGAGCAGCAGTAGAGAACACAAAAGGACCAGTAATGATTGTTGCAGGTGCAGGTTCGGGCAAAACCAGGGTAATTACATTTCGTGTAGCCCACCTTATTCAAACCGGTACCGATCCATTTAACATCCTGGTTTTAACCTTTACCAACAAGGCGAGTAAGGATATGCGCGAGCGTATCAGTAAAGTTGTTGGTGCAGAGGCAAAGAACATTTGGATGGGTACTTTTCACTCTGTTTTTGCCAAGATTTTACGGGTAGAGGCTGAGAAAATAGGTTATCCAAGCAATTTCACCATTTACGATACCGATGATAGTAAAAGTGTAATCCGCGCCATTTTGAAAGAAATGCAGCTGGATGATAAATTATATGCAGCGAATTTTGTTTTTAATAGAATTTCATCAGCCAAAAATAATTTAATTTCCTGGGGCGAATATCAAGCTAACGACCAGATACAGGCCGAAGATATCCAGAATAAACGCCCATTAATTGGCCAGATTTACGAAACCTATGCTAAACGCTGTTTTAGAGCTGGGGCAATGGATTTCGACGATTTGTTGTTCAAAACCAATATTTTATTAAAAGAACATCCTGATGTTTTAAATAAATATCAGCAGAAATTTAGATACCTGATGGTGGATGAGTATCAGGATACCAACTTTTCGCAGTATACCATTGTGAAAAAACTGGCTGCTGCTTATCAGAACATTTGTGTGGTAGGTGATGATGCACAGAGTATCTATGCCTTCCGTGGCGCAAACATCCAGAATATTTTAAATTTCGAACGTGATTATCCTGATTTAAAGGTTTATAAATTAGAACAGAATTACCGTTCTACCCAAAATATTGTTGATGCAGCGAGCAGTATCATTGCAAACAACAAAAACCAGCTCGAAAAAAACGTTTTCTCAGAAAATGCAGAAGGGGAAAGAATTAAAGTTTCGCGGGCTTTTACCGATAACGAAGAGGGTAAACTGGTTGCCGAAGCCATTATTCAGGAACGCAGTACCAAAGGCTACCACCACAACGATTTTGCCATTTTGTATCGTACCAATGCACAAAGCAGGGCTATGGAGGAGGGTTTACGCAAATTAAATATTCCTTACCGGATATATGGCGGTCAATCTTTTTACCAACGTAAAGAGATTAAAGATTTAATTGCGTATTTCCGTTTAACTTTTAATCCGAAGGATGAAGAAGCTATAAAACGCGTAATCAATTACCCTAAACGTGGTATTGGCGATACCTCGATCGATAAAATTATTGTTGCGGCAGATCAGCATGGAAAAACCATGTGGGATGTAATTTCGAATGCACACGAATATGTAGATGGGCGTTTAGCTAATCAATTGAACGATTTTGCCTTGATGGTGCAAAGTTTTCAGGCAGAGGCAAAAAAGCTCGATGCTTATGATACGGCTTTATTTATTGCCCAACATGCAGGTATTTTAAAAGAATTATATACTGATGACAGCGTTGAAGGGCGTGCGAGATACGAAAATATCCAGGAATTATTAAACGGTATTAAGGAATTTGCGGAGCGCGAAGACATTGAAGAAAAAGGTCTGGATATCTTTATGCAGGATGTTGCCCTTTTAACCAATGATGATAAAGATGGTGATAAAAATAAGGATACCGTTTCTTTAATGACGATCCACTCTGCCAAAGGTTTGGAGTTTAAAAACGTGTTTATTGTTGGATTGGAAGAAAATCTGTTTCCATCGCAAATGTCGTTAACCAACCGCACTGATTTAGAGGAAGAACGCCGTTTGTTTTATGTGGCCATTACCCGTGCCGAAGTAAAACTGACACTTACTTATGCCACTTCCCGTTATCGCTGGGGAACGTTAACCAACTGCGAACCAAGCCGTTTCATTAACGAAATTAGTCCGAAATTTTTAGAATTGGATGTAAAACCATCCAAGTCGAGCAGTTTTGAAGGTAATTTTGACGATGACCGCAAAACATGGACCTCGCAGCCACGTGATTTCTTTAGCAAACTGAAACCAGCGGCCGGCGCAACTACTTCTGCCCCACCTGTCCGTCCGAAAACAACATCGCTATTAGCAAAAGCACACGTGCCCACACCTGGCTTTACGCCATCACAGCCGCATGAATTTCAAGGCGGTATGGAAGTTGAGCACGAAAAATTTGGTTTTGGAAAAATTATCAGCTTGGAGGGAACCCTGCCTGATGTTAAGGCTACTGTATTCTTCCAGGGCTTGGGCAATAAACAGCTACTGCTTAAGTTTGCAAAATTGATGATTGTGAAATAAGTGCAGATTTCAATTTAGCCACGGAAATCAACGAAAATTCATCATCCTGATCCCGATTTTACATCGGGATCAGGATCCTTAATAGATAAACAAATAGATGCTGAATCAAGTTCAGCATGACGAATGGCATTAAAATTATGTCCAACTCAGTGCCCACTGCGCTCTTCTCTCTGCGTTCTTTGCGGTTAAAAACACCATGGTTAAAAAGTTGAAAAACCACAAAATTATCCTTATTATTGAACTCGGTTCTCCCGATTACAAACCATGCAACTTACTAGGTTAGAAATTAAAGGTTTTAAGAGCTTTGGCGATAAAGTGACCATCAATTTTAATGAGGGTGTTACCGCTATTGTTGGTCCTAATGGTTGCGGAAAATCCAATGTAATAGATGCTATGCGCTGGGTTTTGGGCGAACAGAGTACCAAAGCACTTCGTTCAGAAAAGATGGAGAACATCATTTTCAACGGAACAAAAAACCGTAAACAAGCGCAGCTTGCCGAGGTTTCATTGAGTTTTGATAATACCAAGAACATCCTGCCAACAGCCTATTCACAGGTTACCGTAACCCGTAAACTCTATAGAAATGGCGATAGTGAGTACCGTTTRAACGATGTTCAGTGTAGGTTAAAAGACATTACCGACCTTTTTCTGGATACCGGAATCGGCTCTGATAGTTATTCGATTATTGAGCTGAAAATGGTTGATGAAATTATTACCAACAAAGAACATAGCCGCCGTTCCTTGTTTGAAGAAGCATCGGGGATCTCGAAATACAAATTACGTAAAAAACAGACTTTCAGCAAGCTAAAAGATACAGAGGCCGATTTAGAGCGGGTTGAAGATTTACTTTTCGAGATCGAAAAAAACCTTAAAACCTTAGAAAATCAGGCACGTAAAGCCGAGCGTTATTATAAGCTAAAAGAGCAATATCGCGAATTGAGTGTTCAGTTGGCTACACACCGCATTGCCTTCTTCCGTACCGACTTAAATGCTTTAGAAACTCAGGAACAGAATCAGCTGGTAAACCGTACAGCACTCAGTACCAAAATAGATACCGGTGAAGCCGAACTGCAAAAGCTTAAACTAGGCAGTATCAGTCAGGAAAAGAACCTTTCTGTACAACAAAAGGCCACAAATGAGTTTGTTTCCAAAATCCGTGCTTACGAAAGTGAGAAAAAAGTAAAGAACGAGCAAATGCGTTTTTTACAGGAAAAAGAAACACGTTTATCGGGTGAGCTCGAAAAAGATAAAAACCAGGTTAACCACATTAAATACAACATCAAACGTTTAAATGAAGAAGTTTTAACTGAAACTGAAGTTTTTAACCGACTTGAATCTGATTTAAAAAGCTTAAAATCCACGCTCGATACTTTACGCGAGCAACAGCAGACCGAGAAAAACAGGATTGATAACCTGATCAAATCGATTAACGAGTTACAAAACCAAGTATACCAGTCGCAAAAAGAAATTGATATCCTAAATATTCAAAAAGATGCGCTGGTGCAGGAAACCAACCGGAATGTTGATGATACAGAAACCAAAACATTAGAATTAAAGGCTTTCGATCATGCTTTGGCCGAACTTGATATTCAGGTTAGGGAGAAGCAAGCCAATATTAAAAACCTAACGGAAGCTGAAGAATTTTTAAAAGAAAAACTGGCTGCTTCAGAAATCAATTTAAGTTCGAACAAGGAAAAACTTACGGCCGAAAACCGTAAAAAAGATGCCAAGCAGAACGAATATAACCTGACCAAATCGCTGGTTGATAGTTTAGAGGGTTTTCCTGAATCGATCCGTTTTTTGAAGAAAAACAACGCTTTTGCTAAAAGTGCCCTGCTCCTTTCTGATATTTTATTCTGTAATGAAGATTACCGCATAGCCATTGAGAATTACCTCGAACCGGTAATGAACCATTATGTGGTTGATCAATATGCAGATGCAGTACAGGCCATTAACCTTTTAACCGATGCCAGCCGCGGACGGGCAAACTTTTTCATTTTAGAAAATGTACCCGATAAAAACCCAGTTATTGGTACGCATGAAGGCTTGGTCTCAGCGCTATCAGTCATTGAAGTTGATAAAAAATACCAACACCTCTGCAATCTGCTTTTGCAAAATGTTTACATCGCAGTAGCTGAGCAAGAAAATTTGTTTAAAGCAACACCAACAGATAGTTTAACCATTTTGGCTAAAAATGGAAAATATGCCCAAACCAAATTCACTTTGGCGGGTGGCTCTGTGGGTTTATTCGAAGGAAAAAGGATTGGCCGTGCCAAGAATTTAGAAAACCTGGCCAAAGAAATCAAAGCTTCAGAATCGTTGATTAATCAGTATGATGC
>NZ_JBFTQI010000371.1:0-6250 GCF_056398925.1 Pedobacter sp. 01T416_2 | reverse complement strand
GCCGTAACCTGGTCGGTTCCGGGTGCCCTGCCCAAGCCCAGATCGATACGGTTGGGATAAAGAGAGGCCAAAGTACCAAATTGTTCGGCAACAATTAAAGGTGCATGATTGGGTAGCATAATGCCTCCAGAGCCTACGCGGATGYTATCGGTGCCACCAGCAATATAACCAATAAGCACAGCTGTTGCCGAACTGGCAACACCAGCCATGTTATGGTGTTCAGCAAACCAGTAACGTGTATAACCTAAAGTTTCAGACTGTTTAGCTAAATCGAGGCTTGTTTTAAAGGTATCTGCAGCAGTAAAACCATCTAACACGGTTGCAAGATCGAGAACGGAATAACGTATATTTTTCAATAAGTGATCAGCCATAAATTAATAGGAATAAAATCTATGCTGCAAAAATATCCTTAATAAAACCAAGTCTGGTTTATCTGAATATATATGACGTTTAACCAACACTAATCTGCACAAGTGGGTATTATGCAAGGAATCTGTGCAAAGTGAAGCTATTGCCTGCATCTTTTAAACTTAATTGACACATTTTTGCGTTAAATTAGTAAATAAGAAAAGACTTTAAATTAATCCGTACAGATAGTACCCTTTTCGGTACGAAAAGGCGTAATTTCGTTATAAGAGAAACAGATTTTTGAAGATGATTAAGTGCATAGCCATAGACGACCAGTTCAGTTCCTTAGCGGGGCTACAAAAATATATTGAGGATACCCCGAACATGCGACTCGTCCAGCAATATACTGATCCAGTTACTGCTTTAAGGGAGCTAGCCAACTCAGACACAGTCGATGTAATTTTTATGGATGTGGAAATGCCCCAGATTTCCGGTCTGGAACTGGCTAAGGCCATCCGCTTTAGAACCAGAAAGCTCATCTTCACCACTTCACACCAGGAATACGCTTTTGATGCTTTTGAAGCAGCAGGAGATGCTTATTTGCTTAAACCATATAGTTACGCCAAATTTGCCACTACCATTACGCGTCTTTTTGGACAGGAAATGACCGGTGGTGCCAACGAAGATTACTTTCTGGTTAAAAACAAAGAAGAGGAACACCGTGCGGTAATGGTTAAATATGAAGATATTATTGCTTTTGAAAGTTTCCACAATTACATTAAAATACATACCGTAGAAAAAGTAATTATTGCTTATTTAAGCCTAAAAGATGTTCGGGAACAGCTTAGCCTTAAGAAAGGTTTTATACAGTTACACCGCGGTTATATTGTTGCTATTGATAAGATTTTATATGTGGATGGTAATCGGATTACGATGAATAACCACATAAATTTTACCGTTGGAGATATATATTATAATGAATTTAGAAACTTTATTTCTGAAAGGTTAATCATTAGCAGCCGTAAAAAATAACGGCTACTAATGAAATGCTTGCTGAATTTAAATTACACATATGCCTGTAGTGATTACAACGGTAGTTGGTTCGGAAGTACTTATTGGTTCATTTATTTTTCCATTATATTTTTTTTTAAATACAAAAAGTGTTCTTTTAGCTAATTTTTGAGTTTTCATATCTTTTTTTTCGAAAACTAGCCGCGATAGCACGCTATAACTTTAATCGTTACACAAATAGTAAATAAGTCTTTATGAATAGTTTAAAATGGAGCAACAGTATGTTGCGAAACTGGCTGTATACTTACCGGATACACATAATTGCTTGGACTGTATTTATCATTTGGGAAACGCTGATGGTGCTTTATTTTGCAGGTATCTTAGGAACGTTCGGCAACTACGCTATTCACTACTTGATTAATATGACCTTATTTTACACCTATCCTTTACTGATAGAAAAAGCCATAGAGTTCCCTAGCGGAGCGGTATGGAAGGTTCCTCTGGTAGTTATCCTCGCAATCTTGGCCTATTTGGGCATAGTTACCGTAGTTGATATTCTATTAAATACTTATACCAATATTTTACCGGGGAAATTGCCAAGTTTTAGGATCAGAATATCCAGGGTACTTTATAGGGGTTCGTTTTTCCTTCTTTTTTCTACAGGTTACTATTTCTTAAAGCGGTTCATCAAAGAAAAAGCAGAAAAATCACGTATCGAAAAACTGCGTTTTCAAATGCTTATTGATAAGGAAAAAATGGATAAGGAACTAGCTATGTCTAAGAATGCTTTCATGAAAGCACAGATTAATCCACATCTGCTCTTTAATACTTTTGAGTTTATACACCAGAAACTAAGCACCTACTMTCCAGAAGACGCCAAGGTAATGCTTTATCTTTCAGATATGATGCGTTTTGCTGCCAATACCCAACATAATGAAGGCTACGTATATTTAAGTGAAGAGATTGCACAATGCGAAAACCTGATTGGTTTGCACCGCATTACGCAAGGTGCAATTTATATTGAGCTTGCTAGCGGCCCTGATCTTGATGAAATCAAATTAATTCCGCTTGTTTTGCTTACTATTTTAGAAAACATGTTTAAACACGGCAATCTTAATAGCATAGAAGATAAGGCCACTATAGATGTTTATACCTTTGATGACAAACTGCGTATCGAAAGCCGAAATTTACCCAGATTAATACAAAGCAAGGTAGGCTTTGGTTCAGGAATGGACAATATCCGTAACCGATTAAAATACGCTTATCACCAAAATGCCGAAATAACTGCAGGAATAGACGAAGAAGGCTTCTATATTTTAAGCATAAGTATTTCCTTAAATGCATTAATAATAGAATCAGAAGATAAAAAAGCTGAACAAACTATCCCTCTTTAACAATTAAATTKACCCAATAAGAACCCCTTCTACATTCTCACCATCAATAAATATATCGATTTCCTCAACTCAATGTAACAAAATTATTACTATATTAAACCCTCCTAATTGACGTTCTAATATTTAAATAAATCTTCATTGAAGAATTAAGGGTAAATCTTAACAAAACAGATAAAAAATGAGAAAGGGTACAATATGCTATGTAGATCAAAATAGTGGACATGGCATTATTAAAGATGAAAATGAACAGAAAATTCAATTCTTTTTAATGGAACTCCAGGAAGAAATCAGGCTTAATGATGAAATTTCTTTTGAAATAGAGCTTACAGCAAGAGGTCTTGCTGCAACAAAAATACATTTAGTTAACACTGCAGAATTAACATCTTAATAGCACCTTAATTAAATTTTGACGCCATACTAAATCCAATAAAGGAAATTATATGTGATATTTTAAATAGTTGAAATTTAATATGAAGCAGAATCCCTGCTTCCAATATAAGATTACCATTTCTGAATAGGATGATAACTGGATTTTTCTTCCTTGCGGCTTAGTTTCTTTATAAAATCTTCGCCAAAATCGTGGTTGTAAACTTTGAAATTGATTGCCCACTCATCCTTTATCATGGCAGGTACAAATTTTTCAAACATTTTTTCAAATGATCTGAAATTTACAAAGGGCTTGCAGACCACAATATATTCAGTATCTGAATTCACTATAATTTCCTCAATAAGCTTTGGCCATCTCAATTTAATCTCGATAGGCAAATTTTGATATTGCTGCCGATCAATAAACAGTCCTATACTTTGTATAAGTTCTTCGGATAGGGAACTGCCTAGCAATGTTTTCCATTTCCCACCTTCTTTTATTATCCTTTCCAATACCTGTTTATGGTCAAGAACAGTCCACAGCTCACCTCTCGAAAGCCGGATAAGCTGAAAATGCATGATATCGCCATTAGGCAGATTAAAGAAAAAGTCGAGTTCGATCATCAATAATAAGGTAATACTATATATCGCGAAACCAAAAGTATAGAACTATTTCTTAAGCACAAAAAAGCACAGAATTAAAAACCTAATTGCGAATTCTTTTCCGTAAAAATCCAATCTGCTAAGCCAAAGAATTGCGTGTGTTTTTTAATTATTAAATACCTGTTAAATAAAAAATTGATTTTTATCATCAAAAAAAATCAAAAACACCTTAAAAACGTAATATTAAACATACAAAAAATTTAATTTTAGCAATTATACATATATCTTTGCGGCATGAAAAGTATCAAATCATCCGCTCTAGTATTCCTTGTAATCACTTCATTATCTTGCTTATCAATTCATGTTCTTGCTCAAAACAAGCCAACAAAACTAGCTGATATTTTCGAGAATGTAGATAGATTGAACGGAAACGATATGATTGAACGTTTAGCTGCTCAGCGCTGTGCATATAATAAAAACCGTTCGAAAAATAGTCTTCCAAAGGCAGAATACATCATCAACAGGAATAACTTAACCCTCATTAGCTTTAATGGCTTAGATTATTATATAAAAAACAATAGGGTAATAGGCATACAAGGACTAAATCTTTCGGACGAAGTATTGAACCAGATTACAGACAAATTGGTTCTTTTAGACAGCATCCAGTTTAATCAAAGTGAGCGGTCGAATACCGAACATTTTAATCCAAATGTTGATTTTCAGAAGATCAGGAATATCGACCGTCAATTTATGCTTACACTTAAAATGTTATCGAGCACAGTAAGAGACATAGCTGCACTTACTAAAAGTGAAAATCCATCTTTAACTGTCGAGGCCAACGTTGCAAAAATGCGTTTACCAAATATTGATAAGGCTGCAGAAAAATCAAATGTGCAATCGCTGGTATTATTGTCGAAATAACAGCATTTATATATCTTATTTCAGTAGAAAAGAACAATAATTAATCTGCTTTCTTTTCCGAATACACTTCTGCAATCTGAGCAGAAAGATATTTGAAAGCAAGCGGCATTTCTACAGCAGCATTTTTGATACTTCCTTCCATAAAGATGAAACCTTTATAGTTTATTTTGTGTAAGGCTCTTAAATAAGGCTTAAAATCGTCGCCCATAACACCTGGCAACGACCTGTTTTGTTTTTCGGCAACCTCAGAAAATGCAATTAATGTTCCGGCCTCAATAATTTCATTTGGGGACTCTCCTTCACGCATCATGTGAAATATATCAGCATTAAGCCTGAAATTTGGATGATCAATCTCCCTTACAATTTCTGCAGCTGACTTTAACGAGGTGATGAAGTTAGTTTCGGTGGTTTCGAGATTTTCTAGCAAAATTGTAACCTTATATTTCCCGGCAATTTGCGCTAGTTTTTTGCCCAGGCTAATAAAATCTGATTTTGCCTTAACGACATTATAATCAGCCGGAATACTCCTTGCCCCCGAGCTGCCCAAAACAATAAACTTGATCCCCGCTTGTTGAGCTCTTGAAAGAACAGTTTCGGTATAAGTTAAAACCTTCGCTTCATCTACCTCTGGGCCAGCTATTTTTATACTCGCCGGATAGAAAAGGTTACAGGTTAATACTTTACATTTTGCAGCTTTAATCTTTACCACGTTGGCAAGAAACTGATCATCTGTTAATGCAGGTGAAAGCATCTTCGGAACAGATTCGCCAATCATTTTAAAACCAGAGGCATAAGCTAAACTGTCCTGTGCTAATCCAGATACAATCCCTAAACGCGGATATGCCTGTTTATCAGAAATAAAACCACAAAAACCGGTATAAACCAGGCAGATAAAAAAAGCCAGATAGCTAAATTTTGTACTTCTCATATTGTTATTTAAACGATTTGGTCAAAAAATGAAGTCTCAAGCTCCCCTTCTCCTAATTAACTGAACAACTTCCTGGTGAGTGTCTAAAAATTCTCCCTTAAAGATAATATAAAATCTAATCATTAAGTTTTGTATCAGCAAAATCACAGATTCCGAAGAAAACGGAATAAATGGAAGCTCCTTTCAATCAAATACAAAAATAACTTCTGCCATTGGGCACTTTTTAAATCCAGTTCGTCGACAATTTAGCGGTGTTGGCATAATAGCGGCATTTCTACTGCAACGTTTTTGGGGTAAAAGCGTCTTACACATTAAGATTATTCATTTTTGCATATGTTTTTAAAGGCATTCATGAGCTCAATCGTTCGGTTATCTTCGTTCCTCGCAATTGACGACTTTCCTATAGGAATCTGTGAATGATAGCGTAAAACCCAATTCCTCACTTATTTAAAATCAGGTATAGGAAATAGATATCCGCCAAATAAAATATACGACCATAAGAGGGTCCAAAATATGTTAAATATTTGTGCTGTAACAAATGTAAATGCGGGTTTACCGCCCTGAAGTTTTACCAGTGATGAAAATTTAGCTTCCATACCGATTGAAATAAAAGCGATTGCAAACCACACTGTACGTAAGCCGTTTAAGGTTGGTCCAACACTTTTTGCAGTTGTGGGAG
>NZ_JBFTQI010000370.1:0-5772 GCF_056398925.1 Pedobacter sp. 01T416_2 | reverse complement strand
GGTAATCCCCATCCACTTTATAAAGTAATTGTATTGCTGTTTGCGGTGTTTTTAAATTATGGATTTGCCGAAGCCTTAGCCCAGCAGATCCCAGTTTGGAAAAGCGCCCAGGATAATCTGAGTACTGTAGATTGGCTTGTTCATGCAGAAGGTCACCCTGCGGCTGTTTTTAAAAGTGCAGATCAAAAAGATATTATTTTARGCAATGGCCTGCTTAAGCGGGTGTTCCGTTTATCGCCAAATGTGGCCTGTACCGATCTTCGCAACCTGACTACTGGTGAGCAGTTGCTCCGGTCAATTAAACCAGAGGCCCAGGTGACCATTAACGGCAAAAAATACAATATTGGTGGTTTATATGGCCAGACAGAAAATGCCTACATTACTATTGGCATACTGGCCAGTTTGAAAGCGAATGCAAGAGATTTTCAGTTCCAGGAATATGAAATTACTGCATTGCCACAGTTTATCAAATGGAAACCAGGCTCCATGTGGACGGCTAATAAGAAAAATCCTACAGGCAAAACATTAACATTTACCTATAAAAGTTCAGACGCGAAACTAAACGGTGTTTTGGTTAAGGTAAATTATGCACTGTACGATGGACTTCCATTGATGACCAAATGGGTAACAGTCGAGAATAAAACGGATGCTCCAATCAAGATTGATCAGGTGGTAAATGAGGTGCTCGGCGTTGTAGAAGAAGAAAGCGCTGTTGTGGGTGGTACCGATAAAATGAAAACACCACATGGTATTTATATCGAAAGTAATTTTGCCTTTAACAATGCCATGAAGTACAGCTTAAGTGATCAGAGCACGCATTGGAAGGCCGACAGCCTTTATACTTCACAGGTGAATTACGATAAAACCACCCCTTGTTTATTGGAGGTATACCCAGATAAGGGCGTGAATGTTGAACTCGCTGCAGGCGAGGTATTCAGCTCTATCCGCACCAACGAGCTTTTAATGGATAGTTATGATCGGGAAAGACGGGGTTTGGCCATTCGTAAAATGTACCGCGTTATTGCACCGTGGACAACTCAAAATCCAATCTTTATGCACCTGGTGAGCAAGAACGATCAACAGGTAAAGAATGCCATTGATCAGTGTGCGGCAACTGGATACGAAGCACTGATTTTAAGTTTTGGAAGCCACCTGAATATGGAAGATTCTACCGCATCAAATATCCAGAAGTGGAAAAACCTTACCGAATATGCCCATGCTAAAAATATAAAGATTGGCGGTTATTCGCTTTTTAGTTCCAGAAGAATTAGTGATGAAGATGATGTGATTAGTCCGCTGACTGGAAAACCAGGAGGTGCCTTTTTCGGTAACGCACCGTGTTTTGGTAGTAAATGGGGTTTGAGTTATCGCGATAAAATCAAATATTTTTTCAAGAAAACAGGATTCGACATCTGGGAAAACGACGGGCCTTACCCTGGAGATGTATGTGCCTCAACCACACACCCGGGGCACAAAGGATTGGCCGATAGCCAATGGATACAGATGGAAATGCAAAAGGAACTTTACCACTGGCTAAGTGAACGGGGCGTTTACATCAATGCACCTGACTGGTACTTTTTAGATGGTACCAATAAAATTGCAATTGGCTATCGCGAAGTGAATTTTTCGTTGCCAAGGACTAACCAGATGATCTTGAACCGACAGAATATTTTTGACGGTACCTGGGAGAAAACACCGAGTATGGGCTGGGGTTTTGTGCCACTTACGGCCTATCAGGGGGGAGGTGCAGAAGCTGTACTTGAGCCACTTGCCGATCACCTTAAAGATTATAAACAGTTGATGATGCAATATTATGGAGCAGGGGTGCAGGCCTGTTATCGTGGCCCCCGCCTGTACGATACCGAAGCGACCAAAGAAACTGTAAAAGGCGTAATCAATTGGTATAAACAATACCGCGATATTCTCAATAGCGACATTATCCACTTACGCAGGGCCGACGGCAGAGATTGGGATGGTATTTTACATGTAAACCCTAGCCTGAAAACAAAGGGCTTGTTAATGGTTTATAACCCCTTGGATCAGGATATAGAAAGGGTAATTTCTGTTCCTTTATATTATGCAGGCATAACCCGTAATGTGATCGTAACCGATGACGCAGGAAAGAAAACGAGCCATGTGGTAGATGCCTCACATAAAATTCAACTTAAAGTCAAGATCAAGGCAGAAGGGTATACCTGGCTTAAGATGGAATAGACTGTTGAAATATTGCCAAAGAAAAACAGGTTGTATCACAAAGGCGATTTTACCTCAAATGTTGCCATCTTGTCCAAAGGACTTCTACGGAGAGTTTGTCGAAACACCTTGAAGCGTATTTAATAGGCCCTTCGACAAGCTATCAATGACAAGATTGTAAAAACTGGTCGTCATTCTCGCGCAGGCGGGAATCTTAATGCAACATATAACCCTACCAAGGCATTAGATTATTCATAAGCTTTCTTCTCTTCAAAGGCATTCATGAGCACTCCGTGGTTCCCAATCAAGTTGGGAATGACGATATTTCTCTCCCTGTCATCTCCACTCCAATGTTTTTCATAAATTAACCCTCAGGATGACAAATTCTATATTTATGATACAATCTCTTTTAGCATTAGCCAAAATTCTGATTTTTTATACGAACCATTGTGTCATTGCTTTTTGCAATTCGCTAATCTCTATCGCATTATTAGTAGCCCAGGCCACAATTCCATCAGGCCGGATCAATACCGCACATAACCCAAATTGATTTTTCGCAGTTGCCGAAATATAATCGATCTGGTTGTATTCACTAGCCAACTTTTTCAGTGAGGTATCATGGTCAAAACTGAGCATTATACCCCGGCCATTATGCATCAGTTCGCCAATTTTTGTTCCATTTTCAAATTCAAAATTAGGAACACTGCAACCAACCAGCGGATGCTTTCCACCAAGATTAATTTGAGTAGAAACGCCCCAAACCCTGCCCGCAAAATAGGTGGCGCCATCAACGGTATTGATAAGGTCGGTAACAATGGCATGCAAAGCGCGTGCGTTAGGATCAGGTTTCATAATTGCTGCCTGAGCACGCGACCAGTTGAGTACTTGTGCACCAATTGGGTGTCGCTCTGTACCATAACTATCCAACAAACCTTCAGGAGCTTTGCCGTGGATGGTGGCTGCAAGTTTCCAGCCCAGATTCATGGCATCACCCAAACCCAGGTTAAGCCCCTGGCCACCTAAAGGTGCATGAATGTGCGCAGCATCACCAGCTAAAAGTATGCGTCCGTTGCGGTAGCTTGTGGCTTGCCTTGCGCGGTCGGTCCAGGTGCTTGCAATATGGAGCGTACTGATGGTAACATCGGTATTTGAAACACGGCGCAGTACCTCTTGCAGATGTTCTTGTGTAACTGGCTTTGCCGAACCATGAAATGCACCACCATCAAAATCCTGTATGGCCAGGTAACCTGGCTGCGATTGCATGTACATCCCTGTTGGGGTTAGGTTTCGTCCTGGTTTAAGCAGCTCTGGATTGAGGATGTCTACCATAGTTGAGTAACCCGTAAATTCAGGCTCAGTTCCGGTAAATTCGAAACCACCGGTTTTGCGTACTGCGCTCCGGCTGCCATCGCAGCCCACAAGCCATTTACTTTCGAAAGATTGCCCACCCGCCTCTACAATTACACCTTCGTTATTTTGATGGAAGCCTGTAACGGGAAAACCTCGTTTAATTTCAACGCCTAAGGTTTCTGCCCGCCATGAAAATACAGTTTCCAGCTCCTCCATTTCAGTAATTAAACTGGTAGGTGTAGAACCCGGTAGGCGATATTTCCATTGGGTGGTATCGATGTCTCCATCGTGAAATGGAATGCCAGCGAAATGTCCTGCCTGGCGACGGGCCCCCTGCACAGCATTTTGGTGAGGGTTTTTAAGGTGTTTATGTATTTCAAGTTCTTGCAGCAAGCCACGGCGATAAAGCGCTTCAATAGTTGGTGCCGATAAGCCGCGGATACCGAAAGGAAGCTGTTTTAAAGGCGAGTGAGCCTCTACTGTTTTTTCGAGTATCAATACCCGACATTTGGCTAAAGCCAACTCGCAAGCTAGGAACAGGCCTACAGGGCCGGCACCAGAAATAATAACATCGTAAAAAGTAGGTGTGTGTATGGTTTTTTTATTTTTAAGTGTTGTGTTCATATCGTATGATTAAAACACAAAATTCTGGAATGCTGAGGCATTAGGCTTGTATAAACGCGACAATCCTCGGTTGGGTTCAGGATGAGAGATTAAGCAGGTCGTTGCTTAACACCTGTTTGCCTTTCTTTGCCTTTCGGGCGAATGCTGCAGGGCTAGTGCCACTATAACGTTTAAATTCTCTACTCAAGTGAGGTTGGTCGGTATAACCAAACTCATGCGCCAAACTGACCAGGTTGGCATCTGGATCATGCCACAATCGGTTGCGTACCTGCTCAAAACGCATCAGGCCCGATACATCTTTAACTGTATGGCCTGAAGAGCGTTTAAAGTTCCTTTCCAATGTGCGCACCGTTACATGGGCGGCCGCCGCAACCTCACTTACAGGTATAATACCCTTTGCTTCCTGCATTGCCATTCCAGCTTTGAACAACATACTGTTCGCAGCAACCTGCGCCCTTGCCTGCAAGAAATACTGCTTTACCGTTGCCGCCGCCTCATTTATTTTTCCATCAAGAATAAAGGTATTCAGTTTGGGTTGAAGCTGGGCCATGGGGTGCTCAAATAGATGTAATCCATGTTTGTTGGATGGGAGACCGAGCAAATCGAATACCGTCCATGGAAAGCACCTGATCCCAATGATTTCGAAACGATTTTTCGTGTAAAAAATAGCAGGCTGGTTAAGTAATCCCATCATAAATGGTGAGGGTAATGGTTTCAATTCACCATTGGAAGAAATGTTACAGCCGCTGCCAAAGTGAAAAATGATCTCTGCATAACCATCAGGTACAACTTCAAAGCTTGATAGTTCTGCTCCAGATACTCTTCTGTTGTACCAAAAGCACTTTATCGTATCCTGCAGCTCCTCTGGAGGTTCGAATTCTTGATGATGCATTTTTAATGGCGGCATATTCGAGGGGATTGTATGCAAGTATAGTGCTTATTACAATTATTTCAATTGGCTAAAACTTCGTAATGATTTTCGCTTTCTGATTTGTTGAAAAGAATGGCTAATGATTATATTCGTCTATCAGAAATATCGACATAGAAAAATAACCAGAAACCATTACCATTAATTATTTGTCAATGAAACTAAAAATCATTTCTATATTGTTTTTAACATTAATTATTGGATGTAAAAAAAAGGATGTTTCTTATGACCAAAATACCATCGCCTGTGGAACAAAAAATCCTTTAGAAAATTTACCCTGGCTTAAAAACGAATTTAAGGATATTGCCAATTATCCTGATATGAATGGCATCGTACTTTATGAATATAATGGCGAAGAAGTGATCAATATTTATAAATCATATTATAGCAGTACATACGGAAGGCCGTTTTATTGTGATGGCAAACAAATGCAATTTAGCTCTGGTGAAGATTTGAAAAACTATCTTCAGAAAAGGAAGAAAATAGCTGTTTTATTCGGTGAAAAATTTGATCTTACGCCCTGAAATATGAAGAAATTAAAGCTCATCTGCTACATTATCTTTCTTCTGGTTTCCGCTTCATGGGCACAAAATTCTAGCGATACATTGCATTTTAAAGATCATTTGTTGCCAATTTCGCAACAGAATATTTTTAAGGTAGAGGGTTACTACAGTTGG
>NZ_JBFTQI010000369.1:0-5774 GCF_056398925.1 Pedobacter sp. 01T416_2 | reverse complement strand
TATTGTAACAACTGGAGAAAACTGCTATCTAAAATAAAACGTAATTGAAATGGCGAAATTTATCAATTGGAGAAGTAATTGGTTGAGCGGGGACTTTCAACTCTTTGTAGATGGTATTCAGAAGGGAATGATCTCTTTTGGAACTTGGCGAAGTGATGCAGAGGGCGTGTTTGATGACAAAAATTATTTCTTCTCCAATGTGGGGTTTTGGCAATCGAGAACTAATGTAATCGACCGAAAAACAAATGACCTGGTTGCGGTGATTACTTACGACAGCTGGAAATCAAAAGCCGTAATCAGCTTAAAATCCGGCGAACGGTACGAATGGACATCAACCGGAATATGGAAATCGCAGTTCACGGTAAGCAATTATAACAACGAGCACATCACGTATAACGCAAGCAGCTATAGCGGTGCAATATCATCGGATACAGACAATGAATTATTGATTGTAGCAGGTTTGTTTATTAAGCATATTTACAACAAACGGGTAGTTACACTTATTGCCTGCTTCATGCCAATCATAGTGATATCAACAATGCGCCATTAGTAGTGAAATTAAATCCTTTTGTGAGATGGAACAGGTATTAAATTGGAGAAAAGGTTTATTTGATAGCAATTATCAGGTATTTAACAACGGACTATTAAAATTTTCGCTGAATTTTAGTTCGTGRAAAAATTCGGCAATAGCCACTACCCAGGCAGGTATTTACCTGTTAAAAAGTGAAGGGTTTTCTAAACCTGAAACTAAATTACTGAACAATCAGAATGAGGTTTTAGCTATAATTACTTATGACTGGCTTCGTTTTAAAGCAAAAATTGTATTTGCCTCTGGCGATGCTTTTGACTGGAGCTTTCAAAACAGCTGGTTAAGCCGGTGGTCGTTAAACGACCATCAGGATAAACAGATTTTATTCAATGCTTCAAGCGGAAATGGCATGTTACATACCAATGTAGACGACGATAAACTGATTTTATGCGGGCTTTTTATCAGGGAATACTATTCGAGGCTTCTTGTTGGCTTTATCATTGTAGTATTCTTTCTGTTTAGTTTCAAGAATATTTTTTAGATTCTGCAGATTGTACTTCGAAGTACATTTCCAAATACGATCGTCATGCTGAATTTATTTCAGCATCTATCCTTCATATAGACCCTGAAATAAATTCAGGGTGACGTGCCACATTAGAAAGAACTATTTTAGATGCTGAAACAAGTTCAGCATGACGATAACTCGATTTTAAGTTAACCCAAAATCTCTTTTATCTTTTCGGTTGGTCTGGCAATTACAGCTTTATCTCCTGAGATGATAATCGGTCTTTCAATTAAAATAGGATGTACAACCATGGCATCAATCCATTCTTCATCAGTCAAGATTTTTCCTTTATAGTTTTCAGTAAAAACCTTTTCACCTTTCCGGATCAATTCCAATGGTTTAATACCCAGTTTTTGAATAATAGATTGTAGTTCGGATTTGTTTGGTGGAGTTTCCAGATAATAAACCACCTCGAAAGCCTTTCCACTATTTTCTAATTCCACTAAAGCACAACGGCTTTTAGTGCATCTGTTATTGTGATAAATCGTAATCATTTAGAAATGTTTAAAGTCCGCTTACACCACCGCTAACCACCAGTTTCATGGCATCAGCTGCTGTCATATGCAAATCAGTCACTTTATCTCTTCTTACAATACAAAGCTGACCTGCAAAAGAATAAGAAAGTGGAAAATATACGGCTACTTCTTCGGGCAAATTGAGTTTATGCAGATCGTTCTGCGTTAAAAATCCAATCTTTTTTAGGCCTCCCTCCACTTCTACCAGCACCGGATGGTTAAATTTCTTCTCATCACCTACAAAAGCTTCTGTTAAATCTTTTATGGATGAATAGATAAAATTAAGTAAGGGTAACCGCTGCATAATCCGCTGAAACCAATTGTACATGGGCTCGGTTACCAAATTGGTTACAAAGATACCGGCCAGCAAAATGAGGGCTAAAACCGTCAGCAAACCTAAACCAGGGATGTTCCGGCTTTCGCCTGTACTTGGATTTACGCCTAAAATATTGTTTACATTTAACCAGCTATCTACAGTTGTAACTGCCCAAACCACAATAAAAATACTTACGGCAATGGGCACAACAATTAATAAACCTTTAATCAAATAGTTTAAAATAGCTTTCCCGACTTTATTCATGGCGCAAAAATAACATTTTTTTTAGTTCATTCGTGACATGTTCAATGGTTCATTTGTCATTGGTTCATTTGTACCAAGAGCCTACTAAACAATCTGCTCTATACCAATGAACCAATAGGCAATAGGCAATACGCTATACTAATGACCAATGAACCACTGAACAAATGAACCAATACGCTATACAAATGACCAATGAACACTGAACCAATACGCAATATGCTACACTAATGAACACTGAACCAATGAACTAAAAACTATTCATAAAAATAAACACGTTTAACCCTTTGCGAGATATTGGTCAGAATTTCATAAGGAATGGTGCCGATATCTTCGGCCAGTTGCATAATGGTGTGCTCCTTATTAAAAACAATAGCTTCATCACCAGGCTTCACATCAATGCCTGTGATATCCAACATGGTCATGTCCATGCAGATTGAACCARTTGTTGGTACCAAGTGGCCATTTATAAGCATTTTACCCACTCCATTGCCAAAATACCTGGTATAGCCGTCGGCATAGCCTATTTTTACTGTCGCTATTTTTCCACCATTTGGCATTATTCCCCTCCTGCTATAGCCTACAGTTTCACCCGGAGCCAATGTCTTCACTTGGGTAACCGTAGTTTTAAGCACCATTACGGTTTGCAAACCCCGGTTATTCAGCAATGCAGCGTCGAAACCATACAGGCCTATGCCCAAACGGACCATGTCCATTTGCCCTTCTGGCCAACGCGAAATGCCCGAAGTATTGGATATATGAAGCAATGGCTCGTAGCCTAAAACTTCGACCAACTGGTTGGCGATAATTTTAAACCGTGCGATCTGCTGTTGCGTAAATCCATCATGCTCTGCTGCATCGCTTGCCACCAGGTGAGAAAAAATACTTTGAACCTTTACCCTCGCCGAGTCTTTAAGCAGATTGGACAATGGATCGATTTCTGACTGATCAAAGCCCAAACGGTGCATGCCACTATCTATTTTAATGTGGATGGGGTAATCGAAATCATAATCAGACAATGCATTTAAAAAACTATTCAGAATTTCTATACTGTAAATTTCGGGTTCAAGCTTGTGTTTAATGATGGCTTCGAAAGCCGATTCTTCAGGACTCATCACCATAATCGGCAGCGTGATTCCCGCTTTCCGCAAAGCGATACCTTCATCGGTATAAGCTACCGCCAGATAATCTACCTTATGGAACTGCAATAAATTGGCAATTTCAAAACTTCCGCTTCCGTAAGAAAAGGCCTTAACCATAGCCATCATTTTAACACCTGGTTTGATTTTAGATCTGTAAAATTGCAGATTACCAACCATGGCATTCAAATCGATTTCTAAAACCGTATCGTGTATTTTCTGGGTAAGGAGTTTACTGATCCGACCAAATTCGAACCGTCTGGCCCCTTTTACCAATATCGTTTCATGGTTAAACTGTAAACCAGGAAAAGCATCGATAAAGGCATTGGTGTCGTCGAAAAACTGCGTCTCAAACTTAAAAAGATCAGCATATTTAGAAATATGAGTCCCAATTCCAATCAGGCGGTTTACCTTCTTCTGTAAAAGCAGTTCTGAAATCTCCCTATATAAATCCAAATCCGCTCTCCCCGTTTCAAATAATTCGGAAAGAATAACGGTTTTCTTTGCGTGCTGATTCTGTTGATTTAAAAAATCCAGGGCAATGGCCAACGAAGAAATATCGGCACTGTAAGAATCGTCGATAATGGAACATTGGTTAATCCCATTTTTCAGCTCTAAACGCATGCTCACATGACTCAATTTTTCCAAACGTAAATCAGCCTGCTCTGGCGTATAGCCTAAAGCCAGTAAGGTTGCCCAGCAGATCATTCCATTTTCTATCGAAGCTTTATCTTTAAAAGGCAAAATGCATTCAATTTCCCTATTTTGATAAATGGCCCTCAGGTAGCAGTTGCCTTCGATGGGTTCAACCGCAATAACCTGAAGATCTGCCGCTTGTTTGCTGCTCCAGCTAAACTGTTTTTTACCAGGCAGTTCTTTTACGCTTATTTCGCTTATATATTCAGGCGAATAAATAAACAGTTCTGATGCTGCAAAGAGTTTTAATTTCTCTGTTAGTTTTTCTTTTTTTGAACCGAATCCTTCGGCATGTGCTTCGCCGATATTAGTTAAGATTCCAATTTCGGGCTGGATAATTTCTGCCAAGTATTGCATCTCGTTAACTGCGGAAATACCAGCTTCAAAAATACCCAGCGTATGATCGGCCTCAATCTGCCATATGGAAAGCGGCACCCCGATCTGTGAATTATAACTCTTAGGACTTTTAACGATATTAAAATCGGCAGCCAGGAGCTGATACAACCATTCTTTAACAATTGTTTTTCCATTACTCCCCGTAATACCGATGGTTTTTAGATCAAATTGATTCCGGTGTTCGATAGCAAGTTTTTGTAGCGACGCCAAAGCATCGTCTACCAATAAAAAATTGCAGTCGGGGTACTCGTTAATGTATTTCGCCTCGGTAATTACAAAATTCCTGATTTCCTTTGCATAAGCATCTCTAATAAATTCATGTCCATTACGGTGCGAAGACAGGGCAAAAAACACAGAATTTTCCGGAACCAAAACCGAACGGCTATCGACCACCAGATATTGAATAATTACCTGTTCATCAACTAATTTGGCATCGGCATTTAAAATTTCGGCTATTTTGGCAATGGTGTATATTGGATTTTGCATGCTATTATATTCAGAAAAATACGGTAATCGCTATTATTTTTACGAATTTCAGTAAATAATTATGAAAAGCGGTAAACAAGAAGCAGTATTATTAGATAAAAAACAAGCGTTGGTAAAAGCCGAGCATTTTTGTGCTTACCAGGAGCGCTCGCAAAAGGAAGTACGGTATAAACTGGTAGAATGGGGTATGCGTGGCGATGAACTGGAAGAAATTATAAGCGAGTTGATTTTGAATAATTTTTTAAATGAAGAAAGGTTTGCTAAAAGTTATGCATCGGGCAAATTCAACATTAAACATTGGGGGCGTGTTAAAATTAAACAGGGTTTGAAATTAAAGGGTGTGCCCGATAAAATTCTGCAAAAGGCAATTTACAGCATCGATGATGATGATTATTTACAAACGATAGAAAAATTGGCCATCAAAAAAGTGGAGAGTTTGAACGAAAATGATCTGTTTAAAAGAAAAAATAAGCTAATGAGCTACCTTCAGGCAAAAGGTTTTGAAACTGATTTAATTTTACTTGTACTGAAAGCCAGCAATTTAAATTAAATATTAAATTTTTAACAAGAAATCTCTTGACAGAAATATAAATCTGCCTATATTTGCATCACCAAAACGAAACAACAACATCAGTTTTGTTCATGCGAAAGTAGCTCAGTTGGTAGAGCACGACCTTGCCAAGGTCGGGGTCGCGAGTTCGAATCTCGTCTTTCGCTCCAAAATGCCTTCCTACCAGAAGGCATTTATTTTAAAGTTAACCAAGCCGATGGAGATCGGTAGCGGCTAATGCTCGGGTGGTGGAACTGGTAGACACGCAGGACTTAAAATCCTGTGCTTTCAAAGGCGTGCGGGTTCGATTCCCGCCCCGAG